>DBFXIC010000098.1:0-3423 GCA_048455095.1 Anaeromassilibacillus sp. | reverse complement strand
GTAACCGTATACAGACAACGGGAGGTTCTTTCAGGAAATGGATTCCATTGTGTTTTCCCCGGTGGAGCCCGCCGGGCCTGTGAAAGGGAAAATGAGCTGCTGATGTTCCTTTGAGAAGAGATTTTCCCTGTCGACCACCGTCACATCCGTATAGACGCTCTTCTCATAGGGCCTTTCAGTCAAAATCTTATAGGCGGTCTCCACGCTGTAGTAGCCCATCATATAGGGGTTCTGCAAAACCGCCACGTCGAGGATTCCCTTTTCCACATACGCCGCTTCCTCAACCATACAGTCAATTCCACCTAAAAGCACGTCTTCCTGCCCCGCCTGGTCCAAGGCGCGCGCCGCGCCTGTGGCCGCCTGCGCATTTAGGCCCGCAATAGCTACGATTCCGGACGATCTATCTAAAATTTGCAGCGTCTGTTCTGCCGCGGTATCCACATTGGAATCACAATATAGGACTGTTTCCACCGAAAATCCGGGCTGGCTTTCCATATAGTCCCGGAAGCCCTGCTCCCGTTCAATCCCCGGCGATGCATTCTGTACGAAACCAATGATCCCGATTTTTCCGCCTCGCGGCAGGCGCTTCGCCATCTCCTGCGCCAGAATACGGCCCGCCTCGTAGTTGTCTGTCGAAACCGAAGCTTTCCATTTATCGCTGTTCACGAACGAATCGATCATCACTACGGGGATTCCCGCGTCCGCAACGCGCTCCATCGGTTCCGCCATCAAGCTGAAATCGCCAGCAGCCAGGATTACCGCGTCAGGTTCGCGCGCAACCGCCTCCTCAATAAATTCGCGCTGTTCACGATAGTCTTTTTCTTCCTTAGGTCCCATGAAATTCACGTTCACCCGATAGGTACCCGCCGCGGCCTGCGCCCCTGCATAGACGCTCTGCCAGTATTCCGACTCCGTAGATTTAATGATCAAGTCCACCTGGTACTCCGCCGGCATTGCGTTGCATGCATACAGTGGGAACAACAGCAAAAGCACATCCAACAAAACCGCGGCCCATCGCATCCGAGCTTTCATTCGTGCATCCCCGTCCCTTCCTCGTCCTTGACAAGCGGCAGCCAAATCCGCACTGTCGTGCCTTCGTCCAGCTCACTGTCGTACTGTAGGCCGTACTCTTTACCAAAGAGCAGCCGGATGCGGTCGTTGACATTCTTCACACCGATACCCGACTTGCTTTTGGTCTTGGAATCCAAAATGTGTTCCAGTTTGTCGGGTAGGATACCAAAGCCGTTGTCCCGCACCGCAAAGAGGAGTTTTCCATCACATATCTCCGCCGAAACCTGGATCTTCCCCGGATAGGGCAGGTTCGATACCCCGTGCAGGATCGCATTTTCCACAAGCGGCTGCAGTACGATCTTTAATGTCTTATAGGTTCGCACCATCGGTTCCGCCTTGATCTCATAAGTAAACTGATCACTGTATCGCATCTTTTGGATAATCAGATAATTTTCCGCATGCCGCAGCTCTTCCTCCACTGTGATGGTATCGCGTCCTCCGGAGAGAGACAGACGGAAGAACTGTGCAAGCGCTGAAATCATTTTCACGACATTCGCGTTGTCCCCGCTCTCTGCCATCCATACGATGGAATCCAGCGTATTGTAAAGAAAGTGTGGGTTGATCTGTGCATGGAGGGTTTTCATTTCGCTCTTTCGCAGACGCTGTTGTTCTTCCACCACCTGCACCATCAGATGCCGGATGCGGTAGATCATGTTATTAAAAGAGCGGGACAGCTCCTGTACCTCGTAGACGCCGTGCTCCGTGGAAAATGCGTCGAGGGAACCGTCCTCCACCTTGCCCATCACCCGGATCAAGCGGCGGATTGGGTTGGTCGTAAAATATGATACGATGACGGACAGAACCAGTACGATCATTGCCGCCGTCATCGCGATGATCGTGATCAGATTGGGCAGTTCCGTCCCATAATAGAACAAGCCTTGCAGGGGACTCACTCCCACAATCCGCCAACCTGTGCCAGAGAGCTTCCGTACGCTGACAGAATACCGCTTGTTCCCCCAATCCAGAATGGTGTCCCCAGGCCCGATGGACGCGGCGCGCTCCACCGCTTCATCTGGCACACCGTAGTAAATCATCTGCTGGTTGGGGTGGTAGATCAGTTCCCCATCCTCATCCAGGATGAACAGATATCCCCCCTGCCCCAGGCGGTTGGAGCAAAGCTGCTGGATGCTCTGAAAGTTCATGTCCACCAAGATAATGCCCATCTGCGCATCGTCTCCCTCCTGCCACTGCACGCCTTTGCTAAGCGAAAGCACCCAGGGGTATTCCCCCTCATAGAGGCGCTGCACGTGGGGCGCGGAAATCGTATAGTTTTTGCTGCCGGGCGGCACACTGCGGAACCACTGTTCTTCTTTGACCTGCGCGTACGGTTTTAAAGGACGCGCGTCCGTTTTCAGGAGCAGCCCTCCCGCCTGGTCGAATACGGCGATGGTGTCGATATCCTTGCGTAGAACAAAATGCGGTGTTCTATCCTGCATACTGCCGTCCTGCAGCATCTTTGCCACAGAGTCCGAGACGGCTACCATCTCATTGAGATACCCGTCTATGTTCTGGCGCAGGTTGTCCACAATCTGCGCATTGGTCATCCGAATAGTTTCATCTGTAGAAGCGTCAAAGCGCCCCTTCATCAACGTGGTGATCGCCAAAACCGCGGCAACCGCGATCACCGTCGTGCTCACCGCAGTCACCATAAGCAGGCTGTTCCATTTTAAGTTTCGGAAAAATGCCTGTTTGACGCGCAGCCAATTCCGATACACGCCCTTCCCACCTTCCAAAAGTTTTCCACATTGTAGCATAAAGCACTTATGTAGAAAAGCGTCTTTCCTCAAAAAAGTGGAATGTCCCCTATAAACAGGCGAATTTTACCGGTTTGCAGTCGAATAATCTCTTCTCGAAACGCTTCTCTCAACGTATCCTGATAGCTGAGAGAAGCGTTTCGTTTTTATTGCCAAATCATATAAGGAGGTATAATGGATGCCTTTGGTAACCACAGAAAAGATGCTGTTGGACGCACAAAAAGGCGGATATGCCGTTGGAGCATTCAACGCGGAAAATATGGAGATGGTGCAGGCGATCACAGAGGCTGCGGAGGAACTCAACGCCCCCGTGATCATCCAGACCACGCCCGGCACTGTCCGGTATGCTGGGCTGGATTACTACCTGGCCAATACGGCAGCAGCGGCCGAGCGGGTGCTCGTTCCCGTCGCAATGCATTTGGACCACGGGGACAGCTTTCCCCTCGCCATGCAAGCGCTGCGCGCCGGGTACACCTCGGTGATGATCGACGGCTCGAAAAAGCCGCTGGAAGAAAATATTGCATTGACCAAAGCCGTTGTGGACGCCTGCCGTCCCAGCGAAATTCCCGTGGAGGGCGAGCTGGGCCAGGTCGGCGGC
>DBFXIC010000097.1:0-8079 GCA_048455095.1 Anaeromassilibacillus sp. | reverse complement strand
ATCATGTTGAATTTTTATACATAGAAGCATAAACTAGACGTAATAAAATTGAAAGCAGAGAGGATGCTTGATATTCTTGGAGTGGCTGCGAAAATTTATGATGGGACGGTATGGCCCAGATCAACTCGGCATAGCGCTGATGGTTGTTTATCTGGTCCTGATTTTCCTAGCGCCGATTACAGGGTTTTGGATTCTGCGGTTAATTGCCTTGGCGATCCTGGCGCTGTGCCTGTTCCGGATGCTTTCGCGCAACACAACGCAGCGTTATGGAGAAAATCTGAAATTTCTGGCCTTCTGGAATCCAATCAAGGGCTGGTTCCAGAAGCAAAAAGCGAGGCTCAGGGATTCAAAAACCCATCGCTATTACAAGTGCCCCAACTGCAAGAACACACTGCGCGTCCCGCGGGGAAAGGGAAAAATCCAGATCACCTGCCCGGTATGCCATACGGAATTTGTCAAGAAAACCTGAAAAAGTCATTCTAAAAACACGCTTTAAAAACAAAACCGGCGCCTTTTGCGGCTTTATCCAAGCCGATAAAAGGCGCCGGTTTTGTTTGTCAAATCGTTTGCCGACTATGATTCATGAATGCTGCTGAATTAAGTGCGATAAGGATGTCACGGGGACGGATGGACAAAATCATTCGCGTCCAGGTCGTAGTTCACTGTAATTCTGCCGTGTTCCCTTCCGCCCAAGGATTCCACAAAGCGGATCTGGAAGGTAAACAAGTTATCCCCTTGGCGAGAGCAAAATACGACAAAGGAAACCGAATTGCCTGGCCGGAACATACTCTCCGTCAGATTTCCATTTGGGCCATAATAGATGTCCATATAAAGATTTCTGTACGCGCTATCTTCCTGGAGGGTTGCCAAGAAGTTGGCGGAAGTGCCGTCATGGGAGAAAATGATATTCTGTAATTTGATTTCCACCCCATCCACCGTGATCCGGCGGTCCGCCGGGTCGAGCACTTCCAGCGTATCATAGCGGGTATCGTATCGCACCGTGATGTCCTCTGAATGGCTTCCATCTGACAACTCAATCCGGTAGTCCAGCACATAGTCATGGCTGGACGCTGAAATAGGAAATGCATTCAAAGGACCGGGCTTGAATGTATCGCCCGACGGCCCATGTACGGTGATCGAGTTCATTACATTTGGGTAATCAAATTTGAATGCGTCGACGATCAACTCCCCAGAAAATTCCCCTGTGCCGTCGGATAACCGATTGACCATGATCTCTGCGCCGTTGACACGGACCCACGCGCCGTCTGGCACAACGCGAGACGCCGCAGAAGCTGGCACAATGCAGCAGCTCACCACTAACATCAAGCACATTACCATACTGACAATGGGTTTCCACGACCTCTTTTTCATTTTCTTACCTCCTTTAAACATGTTCCCTATTTTTCGGCATGGATTTTTCAATCCAGCAATATTATAACTCTATATCTATAAATAGTAAACATATTTTTCTATTTTTATTAAATATTGACAACAATAAAGGCGATAGCTGCATCTTCAGCCATCGCCTTTGCTATTTAAGAATTCTATTCCCTTTATATCAGATCTAAAATTTCGCACTGCAAAATATCCGCAATGTGTTTCAGCGTACGAACATTCGGTTCCGTTTCGCAGTGTTCCCATCGATACAATTCTTCCTGGGAAACCTCCAAGCGCTCCGCAAGCTGTGCACGGGTTAAGGCAGCGCGTTCCCGCTGGCGCAAGATCTTCTTGTCGCGCTCCACTAAGATCGCCAGCTTTTTCGATTCGTCAATCAAAAGCGGACAGCCATTGTGACCCTGCACGCCGCACGGCATTCCGTCCGGATTCAAAATAACCGGTACGCCGTCTCGGGCACTCAACTCGTATCCTTTTGGCAATACATAGTCCTTTCCCCCGTCGTCCTCGCCCTTCATTGTGGCATCCTCTTCATCCCATGGGACAAGAGAAAACGTCTCCCCAATCTGCTCTTCCCTGGGCGCATGATAACAGTTGATTCGATAAAGCGTTATCGTATCCATTCGCAGCCCTCCAAAATCTCCGCAGCACATGCGGCAAGATCGGCGCAGGGGCGTTTGTGGTAGTATTCTTTGGTTCTCTCCCCGGGAATCGGGCTGTTGTCCGCCCCCGTAACGCCTCTCAGCAGTTCCCCACAGACAATGGACCCGTTTTTCTCTTTAAAAAGAGCCGCCAGGCGCTGGATTTCCTGATAAAGCGCCTTCTTTTCCTCAACCGATTTTGGGTCTGTGTAGCCCAACTTTACGCTGGCTACCAGCACCATACCGGAAACTGTTCCGCACACCTGCCGCATGCGGCCCATTCCGCCGCCAAAACCGGAGGCCAGGCGCACCACGGTTTCAAAATCCATCCCCATCTCTTCGGCATAGGCGCCGGCCACCGCCTGCGTACAGTTATATCCCTGTAAAAACAGCGCTTTTGCTTTCTCTCCTTTTTCGCTCATGTCGATCCTCCTTTATCTCCGGACACACGTCTCCATCTTTACACCTTTTCTGTTTTATTGTACATGACCCATTGGTTTTCGGACATTTTAAAATACGAAACCGCTTTTCTGTCATTATAGCGCAAACTTCCGGTGGTTGCAATTTCCACTTGACTTTCCGCGTCCCGTGTCTTATACTACTCATATCGAACATTTGTTTATTATAGAGGAATTCATCATGACGACCATTGAAAAACTGACGATCCTAACAGACGCCGCCAAGTACGACGTGGCCTGCACCTCCAGCGGAATCGACCGCGACGGCAAGGCCGGAAAGCTGGGCAGCGCAGTCAAAATGGGGATTTGCCACAGCTTTGCCTCCGACGGACGGTGCATCTCCCTGCTCAAGGTATTAATGACCAACGCCTGTATTTACGACTGCAAATACTGTGTGAACCGCCGCTCCAACGATACGCCCCGCGCCGCCTTTACCCCACGGGAGCTGGCGGACCTGACCATCGGATTTTACCGGCGTAATTATATCGAGGGATTGTTTTTGAGTTCCGCGGTCATTAAAAACCCGGATTATACCTGTGAGCTGCTGATTGAAACCCTGCGCCTTCTACGGGAGGAATACGGGTTCCGCGGATATATCCACGTCAAGGCCATTCCCGGCGCAGACGGAAAACTCCTGGACCTGCTGGGAACGCTCACGGACCGCATGAGCGTCAACATCGAGCTTCCCTCCGAGCGCAGCCTCAAGCTTCTCGCACCGGATAAGACAAAGCATTCCATTCTGCGGCCCATGGGGTTGATTGCGGGAAAAATTCAGGAGACGCGCCACGACCTCGTCCGCTACCGCAGCACGCCAAAATTTGCACCTGCCGGGCAGAGCACCCAGATGATCATCGGTGCCACGCCGGATACGGATTGGAACATTCTTCGTCTGACGGAAGGACTTTATAAAAAGTATGGCCTGCGGCGCGTATTTTACTCCGCCTATATGCCGGTATCGGAAAATGCCCTGTTGCCGCCGATGGGCACCAAGCCGCCGCTTTTGCGGGAGCATCGGCTGTATCAGGCGGACTGGCTGCTGCGTTTCTACGGTTTTTCCGCCGATGAGCTACTGGACGACCAGCACCAAAGTTTCCACCCGCTGGTGGACCCGAAGTGCGGCTGGGCGCTCAACCACATGGAGCAGTTCCCGGTGGAGGTCAACACCGCGCCGTATGAAATGCTGTTGCGCATTCCCGGCGTAGGAGTGCGCAGCGCCCAGCGCATCCGGGCGGCGCGCCGGTGCCGTTCTCTCGATTTTGAGGGGCTGAAAAAAATCGGCGTTGTTTTAAAGCGCGCGCAGTACTTCATCACATGCTCCGGGAAAATGCGGGAGGGCCTGCGCTTCACGCCGGAAAGCGTCCTCCGCGCGTTGATCTCTGAGGAAAAACAAAAGCTTGCAGCCCAGGACGTGCCGGAACAACTCTCCCTTTTTACCGCTCCGCCCAAGACCCCGAGCACGCCGGAGCCGCCCGCTTTCCCGGAACTTCTGTCAAAGGAGGCGTGAAGATGGTTGCTTATCGCTATGACGGAAGCTTTGACGGCTTCCTCTGCTGCGTCTTTGAAAGCTACACAAAGCGCGAAGTCCCCGCGCTGATCTTCTCCGAGGATGAGCCGCAGTTCTCGCTGTACCCGGAAAAATGGATCGAGACGGATGCGGATCATGCAGAACGGGTCTACGTCTCCCTGTCGCGTAAAATCTCCCCCGATGCCAGTGAGCTTGTGCGCGTGGGATTTCTCTCCTGCGTCCCGAACCGGGAAATGCTCCTCTATCGCTTTATCCGTATGGGATACAAGCACGGCGCGCAGGTGGTCGACTGGCTGGCGGACGATACAGTCAGCACGCTTCAGAAAGCGGTCTTTTCCGCGAACCACGAGGCCCATATGTTAACCGGCTTTGTGCGTTTTTCTGAACAAAACGGCACGCTTGCCGCCATCATCACACCCAAAAACCGCGTGCTTCCCCTTATGCTGGAACATTTCAGCGGGCGCTTTAACATGGAAACCTTTTTGATCTACGACAAAACGCATAAAATGGCGCTCATCCATCGACCCGGTGAGGACGCGATCGTCCCGCTGGACGGTTTCTCGCTGGAACAGCCGGACGAGACGGAGCGGCAATTCCGCGCGCTTTGGAAGCGGTTTTATAACACCATCGGCATCGAGGGCCGTCGCAATCCCAAATGCCGCATGAACCATATGCCCAAGCGGTACTGGGAAAATATGACGGAGTTCATGGAACCTACGGAACCTCCTGTGCCTGCGGGCACCTTTCCAAAGAACGCAGATGGGGAACGCCTTCTGTAAAGTCTATTTTGTTCTGCTCCACCTGGACTGTAGATGACATAGAAAGAGCTTGCGCCGCGCTTCGGCCTGTGGTAGCATGGAAAAAAGATCGGAAGGGGTGGATTTTCATGACTGACCCGCACTATCTGCGCCTGTTGGCGCGGGAATATCCAAACGCCGACGCGGTGGCGTCTGAAATCATCAATTTAAATGCCATCCTGTGCTTGCCCAAGGGTACGGAATATTTTTTTAGCGATCTGCACGGCGAGTATGAGGCGTTTGGCTACCTGCTCAACAGCGCCTCGGGCATCATCCGGGACAAAATCGAGTGGTTGTTTCAAAAATCTGTCAGCCTGCGCGACCGGGAAGAGCTGGCCGACCTAATTTATGCCCCAGAGCAGGTTCTTTCACAGAGAATGCCAGGGGAGGACGATTACCACGAGTGGTGTGAAATCACCATCTACCGGCTGGTACAGGTATGTAAAACCGTTGCTTCCAAATATACGCGCTCTAAGGTACGCAAAAAAATGCCGGAAACCTTTGCCTATGTGATCGACGAGCTGCTCCACGCCGATACGGAGGACACCAAGGAACAGTATTATGGCGAGATCATCCACTCGATCATCCGCACGGATATGGCGGAAAAATTTATCATCACCATCAGTCGCCTCATCCGGCAGTGCAGCATCGACATGCTGCACATCATCGGCGACATCTTCGACCGCGGTCCGCACGCTGACATTGTGATGGACGAGCTGATGGGGTTCCACGATGTGGACATCGAATGGGGCAACCATGATATTTCCTGGATGGGTGCGGCCACGGGAAACCTGGCTCTGGTGGCAAATGTCGTTCGCCTGGGCATCAGCTACAACAATTTTGACCTGTTGGAGGACGGCTACGGCATCAACCTGCGCGCACTCTCCATGTTCGCGGCGGAAGTCTACCAGGACGACCCCTGCACCATTTTCACACCGCACATTCTCGACGAAAATACATACGATCCGGTGGATATCCCCCTCGCGGCCAAGATGCACAAGGCTATCGCCGTCATTCAGTTCAAGCTGGAGGGGCAGTTGATCTCCCGGCACCCGGAATACCACATGGACGATCGGATTCTGTTGGATAAGGTCGATTTCAAGAACAGCACGATCTCCATCAACGGAAAGACTTATGAGCTGACGGACCGCCTCTTCCCCACCGTTTCCCCGGAACATCCGCTGGAATTAACCCAGGCGGAGGAGGAACTGATTCACACGCTGGCGCTCTCCTTTGCCCACAGTGAAAAACTGAAAAAACATGTGAAATACCTTTACTCGCACGGTGGCATGTACAAATGCGTCAACTCCAATTTACTCTATCACGGCTGCATCCCCATGACAGAGGATGGGACATTCGATTGTGTGACCATCGGCGGCGAGACGTATTGCGGTAAGGCGTATCTGGATTACATTGATGCGCAGGTGCGCCGCGCCTATTTTGCGCCGTCCGGCTCCGAGGAGCGGCGGAATGCAAGCGATTTTTTGTGGTATCTTTGGTGTGGCCCAAAATCGCCGCTGTTTGGCAAAAGCAAAATGGCCGCGTTCGAGCGGTATTTTATTCTGGAACAGGAAACGCACACGGAGGCGCGCAACCCATATTACAGCCTGATTGAAAAGCGGGAAACCTGCGAAAGAATTCTGCGGGAATTCGGCTTGGATCCGGCGCATTCCCACATTGTAAACGGCCACGTACCCGTCAAAATCCGGCAGGGGGAAAGCCCGATTAAAGCCGGCGGCCTGCTCTTCATCATCGACGGGGGCATCTCCAAGGCATATCAGAAGCAGACCGGCATCGGCGGCTATACGCTGATTTACAATTCCCACCATTTGGCGCTGGCGCAGCACAAGCCCTACGAGCTTGCAAAGCAAAATCTTTCCAAAAACGCGCCCATCATGCAGGTTGTGGAGATTATGCCGCGTCGCCTGACCGTGGGCGACACGGACAACGGCAGGCAGGTTGCCCAGCAGATTGAAGAGCTCACCGAGCTTTTAAAGGCATACCGCAGCGGACAAATCAAGGAAAAATAGAATCGAAACACCGTTTCCTGTTCTAGCCTTCCAAGCATTCTTTTGTGGTTCTCTCCGGTTGCCCAAACGAAATGTTTTAACGATTGATAAGAAACTAAAAAACGAATTACGGTGAAGAGCACATGCACGCTTCGCCGTGATTCGTTTTTTTAATGGGAGGGTTAATCGTATCTTTCATTGTGTACATTCTTTTCAAAGGGTTCTTGTTCTCAAATTTTGAATCGTCAAGGTTTCGGGATCGATTGCCACCACGCTTTTGCCCTTTCCCAACGCATAACGAACCGTATAGGCCGTCCCACCCGTTGCTCCGCCATTGTAAACGGCAAGGACATATTGCGCGTGGTCGACCATCCAGCGATTGCGCTCAAACATGCATCCTCTGGTGTATACATCCTCCATGCTGCATACGGAAACGCACTGATGGAGGATATTCAAATACCGGTTCTTCTGCTCCAATGTCCAACCGTCTGCCTGCGTTTTGCATGGCAGGGCGGCAAAAAGCTGAAGCCCGGGATTTTTTCGCTTGAAATCCAGGACGATTTCCGCGCCCCAGGTATCGGCGCCCAGCGCCATCCCTGTGATGAAGGTAGTGACGCCCTCTTGAATCAACTGCATGACCTGCTCCCGCAAGAGGGCTTTCAGCCTCTGGCAGTCCGGATGCCACTCGTCATATCCAAAGCGATAAGAGGAAGGACGATGGCCTGTAAAAGCGCAACTATAAAATTTCATATGACCCACCACGTTTTAAACAATATATTACTTAATATAAACCACATATTAATTAATGTCAATACATAAAATATGGCTTGTGATACTCTCCATTACATAAACGAGGTGTTGTAATGAAGATGTATACTGAAATTCTAAAGGAATTACGAGAAGATCGAGACCTAACTCAAGATGAAATTGCAAGAGTATTAGGAACAACTCAACAATACTATTCAAAATATGAAACTGGAAAATACGAACTGCCCTTGCGCCATTTGATAAAGTTGGCCGAATATTACAATGTCTCCGCTGACTACATGATCGGCAGAGAACCTTACGGGTCCTTAAAGCCACTGGGGGCTGTTTATGCAACACGTGACTGCACCTGCGAGCAACTGGTGAACGATATTCTCTCTTTGGATGAAGAGGGCCGTCAAGATGTTGTAAAATACGTGGGACTGCAAAAGCTCAGACAGCGCTACGAGGTGAAAAAGAGATAAAAAACTACACCCGATTTGGATCATC
>DBFXIC010000096.1:0-21878 GCA_048455095.1 Anaeromassilibacillus sp. | reverse complement strand
GTAAGTATTGCATAAATAGATAGGGGAATGTTACTGCAAAAATAGTGATTGTTGTATTTTTTAAGTCCTGCGTGTATACTGTTTTTGAAACAATCATTCAACCCAATAGAGATGTGAAGCGAATGGGATTGTTTTTTCACCGCTTCCATCTATCTGCATTGGTTTACAGAAATGGCGGAGAATGTTTTCTAGAATGTTGGATATGCAACAATCCTGGGGGCATTCTCCCGCGCAGGTCGGCAGCATGGCGACGGTTCCCTGCGGAAAGCTGCCGCCGTATGGTAGGATGGAACAAAAGGATGCTCCCGATAAGGCAACGCTTACGGGGGCGTTTCTTCCTGCTTGGAGCACATGATTTTCTATTCAATTCAGTATTGCGCAGAGCGAAAAGCGATTGCTGCCGACTTCTGGAGAATGGGCGGCCGCCGGTATTGCCGTGGACGTTGCAGGGACGCCCACCGCTTGTCCGTTTTCGGGCAGGGGAACCCGCCAAACGCCCGCTATGCGTCGGAGGTATGAAGACATGAATCAAAGTAACAGACCAGCCAGTATCAATCAAGAAAAAAGCCAGCTTATCAACCGTGCCTTGATCCTCAGCCTCCTGCGTCAGGAGGGCGTGTGTTCGCGCGCGACCCTGTCGCGTCTATCGGGGTTAAAACAGGCAACCATTACCAACATCGCGGGCGAGTTGATCCAGTGCGGCCTGGTGGTGGAAACCGGTCTGATCGCCGGGGCAAAGGGCCGCCGCTCCATCGGTGTGACCCTGAACGATGCGCGCTATAAGGTCATCGGTATCCGCATGACGCGCAACTATTTTTACGTGAGCCTTGTGGGAATTTCCGGGAAACAGTACGGTGTGCGCAAATTCCCCATCCAACCCAGGGAGGGTGCGCAGCCGGTACTATCGCGCATCCGCGCGGCTGTCCGGCAGATTGCGGACGAGAACCCGGAAACCGAGCTGCTCGCCGCCTGTTTGGCCATGCCTGGACCGTACCGGGAGGATCTGGACCGACTGCTTTTCGTGACAGAGCTCAGCGGCTGGCAGAATTTCCCCATCCATGCGGTGCTGTCCGAGGGTCTGGGCATGCCGCTCTATGTGCTCAACGACGCCAACGCGAGCGCGTTTGCACAGCTCTGGTTCCGCTGGAAGGAACCGGCGGTACAGAATATGGCATACGTTTTGGCGGGCCAGGGCGTGGGCTGTGGAATGGTTTCCGACGGCAAACTGGTGCTGGGGCAGCGCGGCATCGCCGGGGAGTTTGGGCACAACAGCATCAAATATGACGGCCCGCTGTGCGAGTGCGGAAACCGCGGCTGCCTGGAAAAATATTGTTCCCTCTCCGCGCTCCGGGCGGAAATCAAGGCGCTTCTGCGCGCGCGCAAGCCATCGCGGTTGAAAATGGACGATTTAAACAGCGAGGCCATTGCGCGCGCCGTGCGCACGGGCGATCCGGTTGCGGTGCACGCCTATGAAGAGGTGTGCGAACTGCTGGCCTCCGGCGTCATCAATCTGGTCAATCAGCTCAATCCGGGACTGATCGTCCTGGGTGACGAGCTGGTGGAAATCTGCCCAGAACGGTTGCTGGAGGTGGTTCGACACCGTGTCAAGGAGGGCGTAAATGGGCTGATCTACAGCGACCTATCCATTGAGGTCAACCGCTTGGAGGAAAGCCCGGCGCTGCTGGGTGCCGGCGCTTACGCAGCGCAGCAGATTCTCTCCAACCCGGGGACGCTGATCTATGCGCCGGACCCGGAGGACGAGGAGGAACTAGAAGCGCTCATGCAGCGGGAGCCGCTGCGCATTTCGGTATAAGATTTGGTTGAGGGGCGCCCCGGGATGGTGGCCCTCATGAATAATGGCTTAAGCAGAGCAGTGCCCTCCGCGTGTTTAAAACCGGAGGAGGGCACTGCTTTTTTTAAAATATAATAGGAGAGTAACGTAGAATCGTTTGGGGGATCAACCAACATTTATATGCTTTTGGCAATGGAAGTTTAGAAAGAGGCGCGTAAGCGGGAAGTGTTTTGAATAGGACTATTCTTTTTTCCACGACGCATATTCCGCCTTATAACTGTTCAAAATTGTTGTGCGTTCTTTGGCGAGCAATTCCTCGGGGATTGTGACATAGATACATTCGTCGCAGCACCCCTGCATATCCAAAGAGATTTGATCCAGTATGCAACGGCCTTTTGACCGGTAAATACAGAAATGATTTTCGCACAACAAAGAAACCATTTCCTTTCTCTTAGATATCTTTGAGATAAGAACATCATATTTTTTATGCTACTGTCAATACTAACTTATCTTTGGGATAAAAAAGGATGGCAGCATGAAACTTTATCATTTTAACGGCGCATGCAATTGCTCAGGTAAACGCATCCGTGCAGCAAGAGAAAAACGCGGTTTTTCACAGGAACAATTGGCGGCAAAGATGCAGATAGATGGGTTGGAAATCATGCAGAGAGCCATCAGTCGGGTGGAGACAGGAGCGCGTGTCGTTCCTGACTACGAACTCCCGTTTTATGCAAGAGCATTGGGTGTTCGTGTCCTTTGGCTGCTGGGTTTAGAAGATGAATCGGGCGATGATGCGATTGACCAATCGTAGGAAACCGTGCGTTTCATGCCGGAGCAAGACAACAAAATTGATTGATTAACATAAGAAATGGCCCGCATCTCAACGGAGATGCGGGCCATTTCTGCCCTGATGCAGTGGCAGGCGAACCACATTTATTTGAATCCCGCCGTCTTGCGTAGGACAGCGGCACTCTATGATCTGACCACCCTACAGCGAGACGCATTTCAATCCACACCATTCTTCGCGGACGGTGACGGTTGATGCGGTACTGACCGCTCATCAGATCCATATTTCAACCCACGCCGTCCTTCGCGGACGGCGACCAGCTCGGTATGCTGGTCATCCAGGATCAGGTGTGATTTCAATCCACGCCGTCCTTCGCGGACGGCGACCCCGGTTAAACGTCAGGAAATCGGGATCACGTCAATTTCAATCCACGCCGTCCTTCGCGGACGGCGACTTCTGCTCGATTCCAAGCCCGCCTTGTGACCTTGATTTCAATCCACGCCGTCCTTCGCGGACGGCGACCAGATCGCAACAAAGCTGTCAGTGGCATCAGACAGAATTTCAATCCACGCCGTCCTTCGCGGACGGCGACCCTGACTGAGTAGCATTTTCAGGCGTAATAGTAATTTCAATCCACGCCGTCCTTCGCGGACGGCGACAAATATATCTGCTTTACAAGGATACAGTTCACCAATTTCAATCCACGCCGTCCTTCGCGGACGGCGACCTGCGCGATCACGGAGGGGTAATCTGTGGGCGGCGCATTTCAATCCACGCCGTCCTTCGCGGACGGCGACTTTTGGAGGAATGAGCGGCGTCGATTCGTTGATGATTTCAATCCACGCCGTCCTTCGCGGACGGCGACTACAATAAGCAGCCATCTTTCAGGCAGCCTACTTATTTCAATCCACGCCGTCCTTCGCGGACGGCGACAAATAGATTGTAAAAGCAATTGCATGTTGTTTTCTATTTCAATCCACGCCGTCCTTCGCGGACGGCGACGTGGTCTTTAAGATCTATTCCGCAAGCGTCGAAGTATTTCAATCCACGCCGTCCTTCGCGGACGGCGACCGTGAAGCTCTTAGACGGCTATTGGGCGAGAAGGGATTTCAATCCACGCCGTCCTTCGCGGACGGCGACCGTCGTTGCGGGGAACGTCCATTTTGCCGAACCGATTTCAATCCACGCCGTCCTTCGCGGACGGCGACCAAGCAAGAGTACCATTGCCCCAGCAGTGATTGCGATTTCAATCCACGCCGTCCTTCGCGGACGGCGACACTGACAAAATCGCTCCATTCACTGTCGAGATAAGAATTTCAATCCACGCCGTCCTTCGCGGACGGCGACGATAGCTGACATGCGTATGCGTCTGAAATACCTGCATTTCAATCCACGCCGTCCTTCGCGGACGGCGACTGTTGTAAACAAAATTGCTGTTCAGCTCCACCGTATTTCAATCCACGCCGTCCTTCGCGGACGGCGACCTCGTTATCTCCTTGATAGTCCGCCGCAAGCTGTTTATTTCAATCCACGCCGTCCTTCGCGGACGGCGACAAGGAACATTTTACGTGGGAAGACAACATAGCAATTTCAATCCACGCCGTCCTTCGCGGACGGCGACCCTTGTTCGGCTCCCTCTGGAGCTGTTTAAGATAATTTCAATCCACGCCGTCCTTCGCGGACGGCGACAGCAAATAGGACGGAAAACCATCCTATCCTTTCTTTTTATTAAAGCATATTTACCGGGAAATGACAAGTGCAACGAGAATCGACCCGTACGGTTGCGCTTCTATGTTCCGGTATCACATAATCATTGGTGCGAATCCCCAGGTGTTTTTCTGTGCGCTTGGGATTCGCACCGGTGAATTTTGACTGGAATGCGGGGCCTATCGCGCCGCTCCTTTTTCCCGCCAATCTGCGCATTCCCTGGATGTTTTCAATTGGAACCATACCGGAAATACAGCTTCATAGGCCGCGCTGCTTTCCGCGCGGATTTTTCCCGCGGTGCGCGTCCACGATTCCACCGGAGATGGCCAGCCCCTATGTGTAAACGCCGCCCTTTTGCACGCGGGATTGGCCCATACGGGAACGGGGTTCGAAAAGCTGAGGGATAGATTCCGCAGGGATTGCCTCCCCGGAATGATACACGGATAAACAGGCTGTCTGCCCTTCCCTGTGTTGAATAACGACAACCTGCCTTGTACGTTCATGCATTTTCGGCCGGGATGTGCGGCCAGGTCGGCAAATGCGGCGGGCATCTCTCTGGTGATGTGAAATACCCTGCCAGGATCGCGGTGCTCGAAACGATGGTGCAAATGGAGATATTGTTAAGGAGTCCGAAGAACACGGTTGGCAAGGAAGGCCGGTTTTCCACCGTTTGGGACAATACTGTGGAAAACAAATGCGGATTGCGGAAGAAGCCGGATAATTTAACGCGGAATGCTGGGGTAAAACGGAATCTTCCTGATTGCTGTACATGGGATGGCGCGTGTGGAAATACAGAACGCTCCGCTTCTGTGGCGGAGAAATTTAGCTGGAACTGGGTTCGTTTGGCCTTATTCCAGATGTGTTCATCAGTGATTTTGCACTTTTTCTTTTTCCCGGCCTCATTCTCAGACCATTTTGTACAAAAACCGGATAGGCTCCAACAATGCTACGGATGTGGAACGGCATAAACAGGTTCGGACGTTTTACAATTCTCAACTGTTGCGTCCGGAAACACGCCTCCTGATGGGTACCTTTGGGTTTGTCAAACATCCAAAAAATTGGTCAACATATAAATAGCTGTTTCAGAAAATCATAGGACGTGTGTTACTTGGCCATTTAGGGGTTACAATACGGATTCATCGGGAGAAAGCGAGGCTGTATTTTTTGTGAAACATATTGGCTGAAATCGATGTCCAGACATCAGGTTTGTTAAGATGGAATAGAAAGGAAGAGGAATACATCGGCAGAAAGATGGAGGGCACTGTCACTCCTCTTCTGGACAAACAGCTTCAAAGGAGACAGGAATCATTCCGATTAGATGGACCAGGGACAGAGAAACATACTGCATACAACCTGCTCCAATGAAAGCAATATATGAAAAGGGCGTTATGATGCGAGGAGGAGATTTACCATGATCAACCAAGAAAAATTTGCGGAATTTTTAGACGTTCTACTCGATGATGCAATGGAGGATTTCTATAAAACCCTACAGGGCCAAAAGTTGAACGAAAAACTGGCGCGCATGGACGAAGAATGTGACTGTGAGCTGATGCCGGACCAAAAGGATTTTGCCGTTAAATGTTTTGCCACACTGCGGGAAACTGCGGACTGGCAGGGGCAATATCTTTACCGCAGGGGCATGCAGGATTGCGTAAGAATTTTAAAACACCTCGGCGTGTTGGCTTAAAAATGCTTGAAAAATCAGCAAGGAGGCGCGGTACAGGAAAATTCCTGTACCGCGCCTCCTTTTGCCAGAGCATTTGTTGGTGAAGAATCTTTTTTGTGTGACGTTTTCGTCCATCTATATGGTGAAGCGTTTAGCCAACGGTGACCACACAATGCCTCCGCGGCGCTTCATTTGGCAGAGTGGTGTACACGCCAGTGCGTTCCCCCTCTTTGCCGATGGCATAGATTCTGTAGTAGTAATCGTTTCCAACCTGTGCGACAAACTGTGTTTTCAACACATTCCCATTGCCGACCGTGAAACTCGGCGTCAATCCGTTTGCGACGGTGATCTTAAAGCAATACGCGTTGCCTTTTTTCAGGGTGAAATCCGAATTGGTGTCGCTGCGCAATGTGGCAGGCGCAAGTAGGCCGCGTGCGGCAGCAACGACCGAAAGTCCGTCTTTTCCGTAATCATTACTCGGGGAAGAATGGGAACTTCCGTGCTTTTTGGGAGCTGGGTCGACCGGCTTTGGCGGGTTGGGCTTAAGGCCGGGATCCCTTGTCAGTTGGACACGCGCGTTTTGTACGTTGGAGCAGGCGGCCAGCACGACTTCCACGGTCGCGTTCGGGTCCTCATAGGTGGAGCGCGCCAGTTTTAGCACCACGCGGTACTCTGCCGCGCTCGCATCGGTATAGGCGCCCAAATCGAGCCGCTCACCCTCTTTAAGAATATTTTGTAGCATTTCTTTGTTGGGCTTCAGACGCAGGGACAGGATAGCGTCGTTCAAATTTTCGGTTGCTTTGTCGGCGTCCGGCTGGAATACATCGCGGTTTTCCAACAGTTTTTTGGCGTTTCCCAGAGCGGCGAGGAACGGTTCCTGCCCTTCGGGGATATACTGTGCCTTGAGATCCGGCACATATTGCTCCGCCTGTTCGATCGCCATGCGCAGGCCCGAGGTGTCCGCTGTGCAAACCAGGTTTCTCATGGTAGATGCCAATGCGTTGTAAGCGCTCTCAACGACTTCTTTTTCAGTATTTTCCTGGCAGGCCTGCGCCAGGGTCAGTGCAGCACGGAACATGCTCCAGCTGGGCGCGCTGTAGTCGAATTCGCACAGATTCTTAGCGGTGCTGATGAGAGGCTCCAACGCCTTATGGGAGCCCTGTTCCACGGGTTCCAACCGCGCAATGGCCTGAGAAAGACGCTTCAAAGCATCTTTCACGTCCTTTTCGGTCGGTGCTGGGACTTCAATGACCTCTTTTGCAATTGAAAGTCCTTTTTGTAGGTCCGCCCAACTGTCGTCTGTATACAAGGACGAATCAAAATGATAAGCGCCCCCGGCCATCCCTCTCAGGGCGGTATCGTCGCCTTTGGGACGAAGCGCGGTCATCGCAGTACGCAGCGCGCCCGTGGCATTTGTAATCTCCAACTGCGGGGCGCCGCTGTGATCTATCGTTTTTCGGGCTGCATTTAGCTTTTCAAGGAATCCCGTTTTGCCTGTATCGGCGTAGAGGGCAATTTCGGCTTCAATCTCTTCGGCACGCGCCACGACACTGCGCAGTTCGGACGTGTCCGCACGGAATACCAACGCCTCCGCGGCTTCATACAGAGGATCGAATACAGCTTTTACATCCTCCACGGTGACTTCCGGTTTTGCGTAGAGTTCCTTTGCCGCTTCCCATGCGGGCGGGAAATTGGCCCATGACCCAGGCGTGTACATCGCTTCCTGGAATGTTTTACAGGCGGCTAAAAGGCTGCCCAAAGCGGTTTTGTCGCCCGCGAGACGCAACACATCCCCAGCGGACAGTAAAGCGGTTTCTGCGTCGTCCACATCATTCTGTGTGGCGTCTTTGTCTGCAACGACCGCCCTTGCCGCATCCAGGGCCGCAAGGAATTCCGCTTTCCCGGCCGTCACATACAGGCCGATCTTTCTTTCGATTTCCTCGGCTTTGCCGATCGCTTCCTGTAATTTGGCCGTGTCTGCCCGCGGAGTCAATGCATCGATTGCGTCGCGAAGATGTTCGCAAGCGTTATCTGCCTCTTCCTGGGAGACTTCTTCTTTGTCGTAAACAGCCTGCGCCGCATCCATTGCAGATTGAAACACCTCCCAGGTCTTGGGGGTGTAATCCGCTTCCTGCCGTGTTTTGGCGTCAGTCAAAAGATCGCCCAGTTTGGTTATATCGCCTTTGAGTTGCAGGGCGGCCATCGCCTTCTCCAAGGTCTCTTCCGCCAGGTCAACGGAATGCTGGTCTGCATCCTTATTCGTGAGGACCTCTTCCGCATTTTCCAGAGCAGCCAGGAACTCCGCCTTGCCTGTATGGAGGTAGCGGTCAATCCTATCCAGAATGTCTTTCGCCTCTTCGATTGTTTGTTGTAAAGCCTCTGTCTTTGCGGGGTGCTGTAGGGCGTTTAGAGCGCTATTGAGCTTCGTACATGCGTTGGTTACTTCATCCTCCGTTGCGTGGGGGTCGTTATAAACAGCCTTTGCTTCTTCCCAGGCTGCTAAAACAGCAGCCCAAGTCGAAGGCGTAAACGATTGCGTTTGTGCGGTTTCACAAAGTTCAAATAATTTTAGCAGCTCCTCCCGGCTCGATTCCGATGCAGGGGCAGCGATGGCCACGGTGATGGTCACCGGTGATTGAGGCATGACAAAGGAATACGTCTCCCCCGCAGCTACTTCGGTGGTGGGGACGAGATCTCCGGCCTCGTTTGTGACGGCAATCGAACGGAATGCCTTATCCGCCTCAATCCCTGCAACGGATACCGCGACCGTTTCGCCCGCCGCCGATTCCGCAACATCCGCCGAGATATTGGCGCTGCCGCCAACCACCTCTGCAACGGTTACTGCATACACATCGGGCTGTGGTCCCAGTTCATAGAGGCGGAACTCCGCTGCGCTGGCCCAGCCGCCAACGCCCTCTGTGATCTCAAATTTGACATAATCCGCCGCAACTGCGCCAAAATCCATAGTTTTGATGGATCTGTCGTTGGCAAACGTATATTCGCCCACCTTTTGGGCGCTGCCGCCGTCTGTACCCGCATAGACCGTCATCTTTAAAATCGTGCCGTTGTCCACCTCATCCTGACGCGGTACATACTGTACTTCGCTGATGGTATGCCTCTCGTTGAACTGAATTTCAACAAGATAGGGATAGCGGTCCTGGTCGCTGATCTTTGTATGCCAGAGGGTATCGTCGTCGCCGTCGAATGCGTTGGCGATGTCTACCTCGTCACCGTCGATCGAGTTGGCCGACGCCTTGAACGCGGAGGCAGGAATCGGGCCGGTGAGTATGTTGCTCGTTTCCACGGCTCCGTCCGCCGACGGTTCTATAGAAGCGTCGGCATGCTGCTGGCCGTCGATCTGTCCCTGTAGCCATTCGAGGTCCTCTTTCAGCTGTGAGGGAAGCCTGTTTTCCAGTTCGACGCCGGGCAGATCGTTTCCACAGAAGGTGGTCCCCCATACATCCTCGTCCGCCGTTGTGTCAAGTGCAGTCAGCCCGGTCAGATCCGGGAGGGAGGAAAGCCGGTTGTTACTCAAGTCCAAATGGCACAGACCGGTCAACCCGGAGAAAAGGGACTCCTCAAGGCGGTCGATCTTGTTCCCAGACAGGGACAGCGCCGCCAAAGATTCCCCAAGGCCCTCAAATGCCTTTTCCGGAAGGGAGACGATGGCATTCCCCCGCAGATCGAGGCATTCCAGCGTATCCGGCGCATCCCGGAATGCATCGGGAGCAATCGTTTTGATTTCGCCGTTACAGAAGGATAACTTTCGAAGCGCCGGAAGGGCCCAGCCCGCAAGCGCGCCCTCCGGCAGCTCTGTGAAATCCCCGTCGGAGAGGTCGAGTTCCTCCAGGGTATCCGAGGTGAACTGCACATCGGCGAGATCTGCAAAAGCATTGCTTGCCAGGTTCAGGGTTTTCAGAGCGGTCAACGAACCCAGGGCATCCCCCTCAAAAGAGGTGAATTCATTTGCGGACAGGTCTAAAGCAGTCAAATTTCCCAATTGATCAAACGCATGCGCATCGATTTCGGCGAGCGCATTATGCGACAGATCGAGCGTTTCCAGGCTTTCAAAATGGAGAAGCTCCAATCCCTGTAGGGAAGCAATCTTCTTGTCCTGTAGGTTTAATTCTGTCATTTGAGAGAGATCATTCTCGTGCAGCGTTTCGACCTCTGCATAATCGCACAGGGCTTCATAGAGGTTTGCATCCAGAATGCCTTTCTCCGAATTACCAATTTCCAGACCGGGATCATCCGCCTTGCGCGACGCATAGACGGAAAAACTTACGCCCGAGAGGATGATTGTCAGGCAAAGCAACAGGGACAAATACTTTTTAAACATACAACCGCTCCTTTTCATAAAATTCTTCTTATACATAGCATAGCACAGTTTCCAAAGTTTACAAATTTTTTACAAGATTTTTCACACAATCCTATATAAAATAAAAGAAAATCCCCCGGATCGAACCGGAGAATTTTACTGGGATGATTCATATTGCACAAAAATAGGTTAGATATATCATTGCATAAAATTAAAAAGATAAAACGACCGTTTTCACGGTTTCGTTCCCCGCCTTATCCCGCGCGTAAAAGGTGTATGTGCCGGGATGCGTGGCCGTAAAGTTGGCGATTCCCTGTGCATCAAGGGAGAAAGTGGTTCCCGCCGTGCCGCCTGCAAACGCACTGGCGGGAAATTCCCCGGGGGCATAAGCGGTTGTTTGCAGGTCCCCGTCACTGTCCGTCACCTGGATGGCCAGGTACACGTTGCCGTTCTGCGTGGTCAAACGCGCTTCTATCACGGGCGCGGAACCGGCCGAAGCCTGCGGAAGCGTCCATGTTCTGCCGGACAGGTTGGAAACATCATAAGAAAGGGCCGCGCCGATGTCCAACATGCCGCCGCTGGCCACCAACCCGGCCAGGCTTTCCAAAGGTTTTGCCGATGCAAGCAGGATGTCCTTGACATCCGCAAGGGTGGCATTTTCAAAATAGGAGTAGACCAGCGCCGCTGCGGCACTCACCATGGGGGCCGCCATGGAGGTGCCCGTCATATAGCTGTAGGTGTTTCCGGGCGTGGTGCTGAGGATGGAGGAACCCGGCGCCGCCAGATCGACGGACGACGCGCCATAGTTTGAGGTGGCGTGCAGGTTGCCGTCGTAATGGAGGTTTGCCACCGTGAGGATATTGTCCAGATCATAGGAGGCTGGATAGGTGGGCGTGCTGTCGTTGTCGGACGAATCGTTGCTCGCCGCCACAACGAAAAGCATGTTCGAATTTGCCATGGCCTGGTATAAAGCGCGGTCGTCTTTGCTGGAGGAAAGGCTTAGGTTGCAGATGGACGCGCCGTTTGCTTCCGCGTAACGGATGGCCTGGATCAACGAGGCCGTGGTGCCGCTCCCCACGGACCCGCCCAGCGCTTTGACGGACATCACCTTTACCCGGTTGCCCGGGACGATCCCCGCGATCCCCATGCCGTTGTCGGATGAGGCTGCAATAGTGCCCGCACCGTGGGTGCCATGGCTGTCCTCCGTGCCGCTGTATACCTGATTGTTGTTGTCGTAGAAATTCCAACCATAAACGTCGTCCACATAGCCATTGCCGTCGTCGTCGATGCCATTGCCCGGTATTTCGCCCTGGTTCACCCAAATGGCGCCTGCAAGGTCCTCGTGTGTGTAGTCGATGCCCGTGTCGATCATAGCGACGATCACGTCGCGCTTGCCGCCGTCAAATAGGTTCCAGGCGGTCTGTGCGTTGATGTCAATTCCCGCGGCGGCAGTTCCACCCGTACCTGTCAGAATGGAGGCGGCTTTTGCGCTGCCACCGTTGGACGGAGACCATCGGCCAAAATGCCGGATATTAGGCGTGTCAATCACTGCATAGCGGGTTTGCTGATTTTGCAGCTGGAAGGAGCCGTCGTTCGACAGGGCCCACTGAGAACCGACCAATGCGTCGTTGGTGGAGACGACCTGCCCGCTGTAGGCGTAATTCGGCTGTACCAGCGTGACGGATGGGTCCGCGGCGAGCGTTTTCAGGCCTTCGGAGAGTTCCTTGCGAGAATTAAAAGAATAAATCTGGTAGCTGCCGTCCTGATAGAACGCCAAAATCTGGTTGTCTGTATAGGCATCCAGGTTTTCTTCCACGGATGCCTGCATGGGGGATTCTTGGGGGATGCTCGTCTTTGCAAATGCGGTTCCAGTCAGTGCCTGCGCGACGGCCAACAGTGCCAGGAACAGGGCGATTCGTCTGTTTTTCATGAATGATCGTCCTTTCTATCTATGTCATGAGAAGCACGGTTTCCTTCTGTATGTCGTTTTGCAGGTTCAGGAGTCCCGCCTTCTGTCAATGGTGTAAGAATACCACTGCAGTTTGAAGTTTATTTGAAGAAAGAGTGGATATTGTGAGGAACTTCCCTGACAACCCTACGGAACTGGAGTAACAAAAAGGGATGGACTTTTGTCAAAAAAAGGGTATCATAGAACAGATACGTTTAAAAGAAAGGACTATGTATATGAATAAAATCGCACCAGAAATTTGGAAAAAGGATTTAGGAAAATTTCAGAAAAAGACAAATCAGTTTTATAACGGGGAACTGGACAAAAACGTATATAAAGGGTTTTCAGGCGGTTACGGCAGTTACGCACAGCGCGGCGGCAAAGCCAGCATGTTGCGCATGCGCATGCCGGGCGGCCGTTTGACCGTGAATAAGTTGAAATTTGTGGCGGATGTCATCGAGAAGCACCAGATCGACCGGGTGCACCTGACCACCTGTCAGACCATCCAGCTGCACAATCTGCAGCCGGAGGCCGTCTATGACATTGTGGAGTCTGCGCTGGATTACGGGATCGTCACACGGGGCGGCGGCGGGGATTTTCCCCGGAATGTGATGGCCTCTCCCCTATCCGGCGTGGAGTCCGGCGAATATTTCGATGTGCTTCCCTACGCCGAAGCCGCGGGCGAATATCTGATGACCTTCATTCAGGCGGAAAAGATGCCGAGAAAGCTGAAGGTGTGCTTCTCCAACAGCCCGGCGAACCGGACGCATGCGACCTTCCGCGACCTGGGCTTCGTTGCGCGTCCGGATGGAAGGTTCGACGTATACAGTGCAGGTGGTCTGGGCAACCATCCCCGGATGGGCCTTTTGGTGGCAGAAGGGATTGATCCGTCTCAAATTTTGTATTATATCTGCGCCATGCGGGATACTTTTATCGCATACGGCAATTATGAAAAGCGCAGCAGGGCCCGGACGCGCTATATGCAGGAAACGCTCGGGGAAGAGGGATATATCAGGGCGTATCAGGAGAAGTTGCAGGAGGTTTACAACAGCCATAACGATCTGGACCTCAACCTCTCCCCTGCGCCGGTACAGAAAAAGGGCGACGGCACGGCCGCAGCGGGAGTGCGTGTGTTGCCGCAGAAACAGGAGGGTCTGTATACGGTCGAGTACCATCCGATCGGCGGCTGCCCGGCTCCGTCCAAGTTTCGGGAGTTGTACGAACTCCTGAAGGATATGGAGGGCGTGGAGATTCGCTTGTCTCCCGAAGAGGGCATGTATATCATCAATCTGACGGGCAGCGAGACAGGAAAGGTTTTGGAAGCCACCCGGGACGGCGCACAGACGCTGTTTGAGACATCGGTGGCATGTATCGGCGCTTCCATCTGTCAGGTGGGCCTATGTGACTCTCAAAAACTCTTGGCGAAGTGCGTTGCGGAGGTACGCGAAGCGGGAATTCCGGACGGCGCGCTGCCGCAGATCCACATCTCCGGCTGTACCTCGTCCTGCGGTACGCATCAGACCGGAGAAATTGGTTTCCATGGCGGTGTGAAGCGCATCGATGGAAAGATGGTCTCAGCGTTTACGCTCCATTTGCACGGATGTGATGCGCAGGGTGTGGAGCAGTTTGGGGAGCAGGCGGGCATGATGTTGCAGAAAAAGATCCCCGCCTTTCTAGTGGAACTTGGAAAGGCTGTGGAAGCCGCAGGAACGACCTATGCGGAATGGAAGCGGGACAATATAGAACAGATAAAAGCGATTGCAGCAAAATATTTGGAGGAATAACCGACAGTGATTCGGTTGTTTCCGGTGATCACGCCAAACAAGGCCACATGAGCGGGCCGCTGTGCCCGCGGTTTCCGCTGCGGCACAGAACGGTTTCCCAGGAAATAAGAAGTGCGCTCGAAAAATAGCATTTGGCCGACAGTATAGCAGTTTCCTTATCAGAATCTGAACAAGGAAAATCCCCTCCTATGCAATTTTTTACATAGGAGGGGATTTGTTTGTTTCTCTAGACCTGTGATTTTTATCACATTTTAAAGCGGTTTTTAAATGGTATTACAAATTTTCATATTTGCAGATAGGCATGGTGTCTCTTTCCGCTTTTATATGGCCTCTTTTACGCTCACTGTATGCCGCAGTTGAAGAGCTTGTACTGCACGCCGTTTAGGGAGATGAACACGCCTGTGCCCTCACCCGGTTTTCCAATCCCTTTTACCGCAAAGTAATAGGTCGTGGTGCCATTGGCGTTTTTAACCTTTTTGCCGGCGGCCGTCTGCAAAACGCTGCCGTTTCCAACCGTCATGGACGGGACTTGGTCGGCACTGTCCGGCGTGACGGTGAACCAGTAGGGTTGGTTTTGCCCGACTTTGACGTCCACGGTGGTGTCGCATACAAACGGCGCTTTGGCGAGAGAAATCGTAAAGAGTAACTGGCCGTTGGCATAGATGCCTGTGCCCTCGCCCGGATGTCCGATGCCGTAGACCTGCAAAGTCATGCTCTTGCCATCAAAGGGTTTGACCACGTGCAGCTGTGCGACCTTGCCGTTGCCCTGCGTCATCACGGGCGCGGTGGCGGATGTGACTGTGAACTGCTGCGCAGTGCCCAGCGTGAGGGAGACCGTGCCGGTCAGACTGCTGACGAACGAACCCTGCGGGACGGTAACCGGCGCCGTGGTACCTGTGGTGACTGCGGCTGTTCCCTCTCCGCCAGTGGAGCCGCCTCCACCGCCTCCACCGCCGTGGCCTCCGCCTCCTCCGGAACTGATTTCTTTAAGACCCCCTTTGGTCCGATTTAAATAGGCGTAAGCGTCGTCAAATTCAGACCGAAGATTACTGTTGTCATAAATATCTTGCGCGACAGAACGTGCCAGGCTGAATGGCTGCCAGGTTTCCGGCTTATAGTTGGACTGCTTTAGCCTGTTTGCATCGTCGAGAAGAGCTTTTAAATTTGTTTTTCGTTCCGTTACCGGGAGCGGAATCAGCGAGGTGATGGCATTGGCGAGATTATTAGCTGCCTCGTTTACCTGATAGGTATTGGCGTCAACGTCTCCGTTTACCTGCTTTGCTCCCTCCATACTTTTCAGAAGGAATTTCCACCCCTTGCTCTCAGGGTCGTAATCAGAGGCGACCAGGCTGTTGGATTTTGCCAGAAGGGCCTGGAGCTCTGCTTTGTCACCGCGTGGGGTGAGGTCTGTATAATTGTTATGTAGTGTTGAGGAAGCCTTTCTGATCTCTTCCGTTGTCGCGTCTTCTTTTTTGGAGACGGATTTAGCGACTTCCAGAGCGTCTGTGAACTTTTTCCAGCTGCCGGAGGTATAGGATTCTTTCTTGGCCAAAATGGATTCCGCCAGTGCGATGTTTTTTGCAAGCAGCTCCCGCGTGTTTTGGTCGTCCAGACGAGTTCTGGCATTGCGCAGCATTTGTTCAGCTTCGTCCACCATGTCCTGTGTGGCGTCGCTATTCTTCAGTATGGCTTTTGCCGCTTCAATTGCCAGCTTAAAGGTTTTCCAATTTTCAACGCTATATTTTGTTTCGTCCAAGGCTTCTGCACGCTCTATTTCCCGTTCCAGAAATTCGGTACGGGGGAGTACTTCCAATGCGTCTATCGCGTTCGATAGGTGGTCTGCCGCCGTGTTCAGTTCTTCTTGTGTGATTTCAGGCTGATCCATAACTGTTTTTGCCTCATTGAGCGCTTTTACAAGGGCGTTCCAGCTGAGTTTGGTGTACTGGGTTTCGTCGAGTTCTTCCGCACGCAGAATCTGCCGTTCTAAAGGAGTACGATTCGGACGCTTTACCAAAGCGTTCGTTGCATCCAACAGGTCTTGGAGGGCCTTGTCGACCGAATCCTGTGTGACGTCTGCACGGTCGGCCGCTTCTTTTGCGGCCTGGAGCGCTTTGCTAAAGAGACTCCAACTTGCAACGGTGTAGTCTGCCTCGTGGAGCGACTCGCTCCGGTTAATCTGTTGAATCAGCACGGATTTATTTGGACGCATTGCGAGTGATGCTATTGCAGACTGCAGATTTTTAAGGGCGTGATTCACTGCTGCCTGTGTAGCTCCGGCATCGCTTTGGACGACTTTCGCCGCCTGCAGAGCCTGGGCAAAGGCTGCCCAACTTGCGGGTGTATATTCCCATTCCAAAAGTTTTTCAGCCTGATGGATCACATCCAAAAGATAGGCTTTATCAACAAATTGTTCCAATGCGCCGACGGCGGCCTGCAGTTGATCGAGCGAAGCGTCAATCATATCCTGCGTAGCTGCAGAATTGCTCAGGACTGCTCTGGCTGCAGTTAACGCAGTGTCAAGGGACTTCCAGCTTGCTTCTGTATAGTTTTCCGCATGGAGGCTTTCCACTGTTGAGATAATCCGGAGCAGCGCAGACTTGTCGACGCTAGCGGGCCGGTTTTGCAGGCCTTTTATAACGTTCTGCAAGTCCGTGACTGCCTTGGAGACTTCCTCCTGCGTGGCGTTGGGATCACCATGCACGTTGTTTGCCGTATCAAGATCCATTTTGAAGGCGTTCCAGGAATCGGCGGTGTAGTCCGCCTCGCGCAGGATGCTGGAGACGGAGATCAAGCTCAACAGTGCAGACTTGTCGACGCGCTGTTTTAGGTTGTCCATAGAACGATTCAGGGTTTGGACGACATCGTCTACCATTTTTTGCGTGGCGTCAGGGTTGTTCTGTACGGCTTTGGCTGTGTTGAGTGCTTGGACGAACACGCCCCAACTGGAAGACGTGTAGTTTTCCGCGTCCAGAGATTCAGCATATTCAATGAGAGCGGAAAGCTTAGACTTATCCGCCTTGCGCACCAAGTCGGAGATTGCCGCGTCCAATTGATCAAAAGCGTCGTCTACCATTTCTTGTGTGGCATTGGAATTGTCATAGACCTCTTGCGCCGACGTTAAGACAGCTTGGAATGCAGCCCAGCTTTTGGGGGCGAAGTTCACCTCTTGGAGAGGGGCGCAGGCATTCAGTAACGCCAGCAAGTTTGCTTTATCCCCCGGTTTTTGTAGTTTGTCTATCGCATTCATCAAGTCTCTTGTGGCACGGCTGATTTCTTGTATAGTGGCGGATTCATCCGCGTAAAGGCTCTTTGCCCATTCCAGTGCGGAGAGGAACTCATCCTTACCGTCGTCAATGTATTGGTCAAGGCTCGTTTGGATTTCCTCCGCTTTAGTAAGGATCATTTCCAATTGTGTCTTGTCCGGAAGACGTTTTAAATTTAATATGGCTATCGATAGATTGACGCGTGCCTCCTGCACCATGCTTTGGGTCGCATTGGGATTTCCCTGAACAGCTTTAGCAGCATCCAAAGCCTCCGCGAAGGCAGGCCAGGTTGAAGAGGCATAGTCCTCCTGCTTGTATTCTTCCGCTTGCTGAATAAGTGCGGAAAGTTCGGTTTTGTCCGATACGGCCTGTAGGGCGCCCATGGACGTCAGTAGGCGGTCCTGCACGGCTTTGAGCTCACTGATGTCAGCCCAATCCATTGACAGAACGTATTTTACATCGGAAATGCTCTCTTTAAGGTTTTTTAACCCATCTGGGAGGTATTCGGAGGGATCGATTGCTTCGGCTGCGTCCAGCAGTTGCATGAGGACGTGCCGGAAAGGATCGACCTTTAGATTAAAAACGCTCTGATTGAGAGTATCTACATGGTCCCAACCATTTCCGTCAGGTTCATCATAGCACGTCTGTGCTTCTTCCAGTGCTTGGGCAAATTCCTTCCAGGTCTCAGAAGAGTATGCGCCCCTTTGATATGCTTTTGCCTGTTCGATGGCGACTGCGAGACAAAGCTTGGACGGGTCGACTCGAAGCATCTCTTTGTAGTCTAAAAGATCCAATATGTAATAATCAATGTTGGACTGTGTGGCCATAGGATCATCCAGAGCATTTTCCGCAACTTGAAGTGCATCAATAAGGAGAGAGACTTCATACCCCTCATAAGAACCTAAATGGTATGAATGCACCTCGTCGACCAGCGCCTGCAATTCGGCCTTGTCCGTGTTGTAGGCCAACTCATAGAACGCGGCAAGCAGACCGGACAGCGCGGCTTCCCGTCCGCTGTCGTCCGCGTTTTGCGCGCCCTCCCGCGCCTGGGAAAATACCGCCCAGGACGCAGGCGTATAGGCATCCTCCTGCAAGGGCCCCATCAGGCCGAGCAGGAGATCAAGCGTCTGCTGATCGCTAGGGACCTCCACCATACAAATCCGGTTGAGGACACGATCACGGAGGGCGTCAACGGACTCCTGCGTGGAATCGGGCTGGTCGTAAACTTTTTTCGCCTGAGAAACCGTGACCTTGAATTTTTCCGGATCCAGAGAGCCGGGAGAGGCCTGCATCCATTCGAGGACTTGATCCGTTATATCCAAAACAGCTTTTAAAGAGGATTTATCCGCCGTGGAGACCAACGCGTTAATCGAGAGCTTTAATTGGCTAAGCGATTCATTCCGCTCCTGATAGCTCGATTCGGGATTGCCCCAAACTTCCTTGGCGTGTGTGTAGGCGTTCTGGAAAACGGACCAGCTCTCCGGGGTATAATCGTTCTGTTTCAGCAGGCTTGCCTGGAGGAAAGACCGGTCTGTCCGATCCTTGAAGGGGGTCTCCAGTTGATAAAGCGCATCCTTTAGTGAGAAATAGGCATCTTCCATTTGTTCCATCGCAGCATTGGGATTGTTCGCCACCGCAGTAGCTTTAAAAAGCTTATTGCGCAGCGTGACGACGTCTTCCTCCTCAAACCCGGATAAATCCATTTCCTGGACCTGCGAGACCAGTTGCTTCAGCAGATAGATCTCATCCTCTTCTGGGCCAAGGTATTCCATACAATCGAGGAGATCCTCCATATCTCCTGTGGGAAAGAGCTCTTCCTCATCCGCGAGCGTTTCTTCAAAATTATACAGCGCTTGTGTAAAATACATTACACTTGAATCGGAATACCGTGTTAAATTGAACGCCCGCGCGGTCTTTAATACAATTGGTCCGAATTCTCTTCCGCCGTCGGAGGGATACATGAGGAGACGGGCGCTGCTCAACAGGTTCATCAGGGCGGTGTCGACCTGTTTCTGTGTGATCTCTTTCTGGGCTTCAGCCTCCTGTGCAGCCTTATACGCCTCATCGAAAATGGTTTGGACAGCGGGAATGGCGCGCTGGTATTCTTCGCCGGAGGACCATTCCTTTGTATCTGCCAGCAGAGAGTAAAGGGCCGTTTTATCTGCGATTTGCGTGGAGGGAGCGAGACGCAGAGCGCGGAGAGAAGAAATCAGGCCGTGAATCGAGTGGATTTGATCATATGCATTTTGACTTTCAAGGACTTTCTGCGCGGTCAACAGGGATTTTTCGAACCATTTCTGCCCCTCGACATATAAATTGATGTTGACAACATCTGATACGGTCACCAACGCCCGGAGAAAGGTTGTCTGAAATGCATCCGACCGCGACGGCAGTTTGTACCATCTGTAGAGGAGCTCGTTGCGTGCGGCGTCCAGAACGATTTGGTCGGCGTCTGCCTGGGCCTGAATCCTCCGCGCGGCCTCGCACTCCCATTCAATCGAACGTTTATAATTAGAGTTTATTTCCTGATATTCTTTACTGTCGAACAGATTGTTTACGAAATCCAGCGTCAGGTCCAGGGAACGCCGGTCCGCCGCCTTTAATGTCAGACCCGCAACCGCGTCAGACAACTCCATGATCGCCCGGTCGACCTCGTCCTGTGCGGCGTCCTGCCGGTCGAGGAGTTCCCTTGACGCCACCAATGCGTCATTCAGCTCTTTGGTAGAGGCGGAATACAGGCTTTGGCCAATGAGATCCGCGCTTTGCCTGAGAGCGGTCAAAAATTCCCTGTCGCCGTGGTCAGGTTTTATATCACAGAAGGCCACCAGAAGGTCGTTGGCAGCCTGAACGGCCGTTTCCATCGTCATACCGCCCTGCTTGATAAGCGCCTGTGCGCCGGCGTATGCTTCGTCAAGATCACTGCGGGCAGAATCATCGGCGCCCGCATACGCGTCGCTTTTGCGCAGAACGTCCGCGTAGACGATCGCCGCTTCCAGCGTTTCTTCCCCCCAGACGCCCCATCCGGCGGAGGAACTGCCCATTCCACTCTTTTCTACAAGACGGTTGACGGCGTCTTCCAACAGGGCATATGTATTATCTACCTCCTGTTGCGTGGCATTGGGGTTGTTAAGAATGGATTGGGCGGACGCAAGCGCCATTTGGAGCCTCATGGCGCTGGACGCGGTATATTTGTCCAATCCCCATGATTTTACGTCGTTGGTCAAGGCCCTCAAGGCGGCCTTGTCAATTTTCTTTTGCAGGTTTTGCATGGTCTGCGTCAGCCGTGAGACTGCGGAGTCGACTTGCGATTGGGTGGCTTCCTCGTCGGCGCGCACGCGTTTCGCCTCTTGATAGGCGGCGATAAATTCTTGCTTCCCCGCTTGAACGTACTTGTCGATATTTTCAAAATAGGTTTTCGCTTCCGGCAGAATCTGATCTAAGTTATAAAAATCCGCTTTGTATTTCAGATAATAGATGACATTGGAAAGCGTGCTGTATGCTTCGTCTATATCGTCATAAAGCGCATCTGGATCGTCATAAACCGCCTGCGCATCGTCACGGGCCTGCTCGAAGTTCTGCCAGGTGGATTTGGTGAACAATTCTTCTGCAAACTGTGACGAAATATCCAATATGCATTCCAGCGGTCTTTTATCCTCCTCATTAAATTGGAGATAATTGATCACGACGATGAGATCGTGCTGTGCTTGGTCAATATCCTTCTGCGTGGGCTTAGAAGAGGAGCATATCTTCTGTGCGCTTTCGAGAGCCCTGTTAAAGGAGCTTTGCTTAGTCGGCGCAGTCCGGTCGTATTCCGGAGATTCTTTTAATTGTTCCGCGATCTCCATTGCCCTGTGAAGGACCGCCTTTGACACGAACTCGAATTCAAACAAAATATCTTTGGCGGATTCGTTTATCGTGCCGGTATAGGTAAACGAGGTTGGATCGCTGAATCGAAGGATAAGCCTGTTGGCGAGTATCTGTGTGAATTCCAGGCCTTCGACGGCGGGGGTGAACGTAAAGTGGAACGAATCTTCAGGGCCCATTTCTACCTGATACAGACCGGCGTCATTTGCAGCTTCCTGATCTTCCCCATCAACGGAGAGGCGCACGCTTTTGTGGAACCGGACTGACAGAGAGACGGTTTCCTCCGGCGTATTCTGGGTGGGTTTCAGCACGCGGGTAAGAGCCTGATATACCGCGTCTATCTCATCCGCAGAAGCCGTGGGGTCGGCCAAGACGCCCTTTGCTTGGTCGAGTGTTTCTTGGAATGTTTCGGTGGATTCGGAAGGATCGACCTGTTCCGCCCGCTCCACCACATCTTTCAGCTTGTCGCGCAGTTCGTCGTCACCGACAGAAGCCTTTGCTACCTGCGCACTTGCAGCCCTAGTGGCGGCGAGTGCGGGAAGGCCGGTGCCGGAGGCGGATAGGGACAGACACAACAACAGGCAGATTCTTCGCTTCAACCTGTCTAAGTCCATATCGACATCTCCTTTTCATAAATTCACAATAGGCTGTTCTCACTCTGCAAATTATAACAAATATATAAAAAATATGCCAGGAAATTGGGAATAAACTGGCAATATGTTGTGTGAAATTTATTTACATGGGTAAGG
>DBFXIC010000095.1:0-13255 GCA_048455095.1 Anaeromassilibacillus sp. | reverse complement strand
GAACCGCCCGCGGTAGAAAAGACCGCACAGCCGTCCGGCCCGACCGTGACCGGCGTTTCCACATAGCCGAGCGCGTCGCGCATGGTTTTTCCCGCGTGCTGTTTGCCGACGTACATGCATTTTGTACCTCCGCAGCCGTCGGAGAACAGCGCTGCAATTCCGGAATGTGGATGTTCACCGTCGCCCTCGCGGGTGAACCCCACCACGCTTTCGTGGTCAAAATAGTCGTGCTGCTCTCCATAGGCGTGGTGCGCACGGATGTACAGCAGGGCGGGCAGCGCCGCCACCGGCGAAATATGGTCGTGCGGAATGCCGTAATAGTCCCCATAGAACACGCAGGGAATCCCTTCCCGGCGCAGAAGGATCGCCGCATAAGCGATGGGCTTGAACCACGGGTCAACGAAGGATTGCAGCGCCTGTCCGGGCTGGGTGTCGTGGTTGTCCACGAACGTCACAGCGCTGCCGGACCGCGCTTGCAGAAGCGTGTTGTCCAGCAGACGGCGCATGTCGTATTGCCCGTTGCCGTGGGAGGCAGCGAAAAAGTTGAAGTGCAACGGCACGTCGAACAGATGCATGCAATTGCCGCACACGTCCAGATAATGCAGCAGGCGCTGTACCTCCGGACTCCAGTATTCGCCGACGGAAAAGAGCGCTTTGCCGGAGGCGCGCCGCAGCTCGCCGAGCCACTCCGAAAAGAAGGAAAAGCGGATATGCTTGACCGCATCCAGCCGGAACCCGTCCATCCCCACCGTGTCGAGATACCACTTGCCCCAGCGGTTCAGCTCGGCGGTCACCTCCGGGTTGCTCATGTCCAGGTCGGCGCCCATCAAATAGTCGTAGTTGCCGTTTTCCGAGTCAACCTCGTTGTCCCAGTGCTTGCCTGCAAATTGATACACGGATTTGCATTTGTTGCTCTCGTTCCAATCCGTGCCGTCAAAATGCGTCCAGTTCCAGGTGAAATCGGAGTATGTGCCCTTTCGTCCCGGAAAGGTGAAGCGCGTCCATGCGGAGATCGTGTTTTCGCCACAGATCTCCTGGTTGCGGTTTTCAGATGCATCCTGTGTGGCGGTCACCTGTTCGCAGGCGTCCGCGCCCAGGCGGTGGTTTAACACCACGTCCGCCAGCACTTGTATGCCGTGTCCCTGTAGGGCTTGTACCGCCCGCAGGTATTCATCCCTGGTTCCATATTTGGTGCGGACGCTGCCCTTCTGGTCAAACTCGCCGAGGTCGTATGTATCGTATACGGCATATCCGACGTCGGTTTTCCCGTTTGCACCCTTGTAAGCGGGCGGCAGCCAGAGATGGGTGACGCCGGCCTTTTGCAGCGCTTCCGCCTGCGCGGCGCACCGGTTCCAGAGGGTCCCGTCCGACGGAAGGTACCACTCGAAGTATTGCATGATCGTTTGATTCTGCATCGTGTTTCTCCTTGTTTTTATGGAATCCCCGGTTGATCGGATAGATCAACCCCATTTTTTATCGATTTTATGTGTTGCGTGGGTCGAATGGTCAAAAATGAACGATTTATCCGCTATTATAAAAGGGTTCCCGGTGGAAGTCAAACGCGGAACGGACGCGATACGGCACGAATGGCCGCAAAAAGCGGGCCTGTGGGGGCACATCATTCCACAGGCCCGCTTTTCATGCCTTGGCGGCCATGTATATGCGCTATTCGCAGCAGCCCGGTTTGCGTCCGCGGCCGTCGCATCCGCATCCGGTTTCGCCCACCTTCGGCGGGAAGAACTCATCCGTGGGAAATTCGATGCGGCGGAACATGTCGCACGGGTTGTCGCTCGTGGTGACGCATTCCTTCTCCGGGATACAGAAATCGTATGCCGGGATCAGCATCTGGACGTTGCGCACGATCTGCACAATGGTGAATACGCCGATTGTGACATAGACATTGCGGCAGGTGTTTGTTTCAAACTGTCCGCCGAAGCGCTGGCAAATGCTGTCCGGGATCCGGCAGCAGGTGTCGCAGCAGCCCATCGGGCGGTCGCAGATGCGCGCGGAAAGGCCGATCGGTTCCGCCACCTGTACAGTAGCCTTGGGCAGTACCTTGCCGTTGGTCAGCTGGGAATCCACATCGTCGCAGTTCAGGTCGGAACTGAACATCTTGACGTTGCCTTCGCTGCCGAACAGGATGACCTTCTTGTTGAATACGGAAATACCGCTCACAATGATCGGTCCGCCTGCGGGCAGGGAATACACATCCAGGCATACATTGAAGAAGAAGGTCATATCGACGGAGTAAAATCCCTTGTTAAAGGGGACGGGCTCCAGGTCCAGATAGACGGTGATGACCTCCACATTGCGGATACGTACATTGGTCGCCTGCTCGATCAAATCGTGCTTGTCGGGCGTGAAATAAACACGCAAATCTTCCAAACAGTCTTTGTCGCTACAACTGTCATAGATGCGCATGGCGTCGATGCACACCGCTTCCTTGAAATTCCCGCACGGTTCCTGCGGCGTGGGGTTGCAGGTGTTCTCATCCATAGTAAATCCTCCTAACATCTGAAAAGTCGGGAAAGAACCCGGCGCGCGGCGTTTCAGACGCACGCACAACCTTGTTTCTCCCTAACAGTTTATGGCAGGGCGCACTTTTTGCTACAGGAATATCCAAAAAGAAATAGGAGGAAAGGGAACGGGAATTCTGGAATGGTGTTTCCTTCCTGGCAATTTGTGCCTCTATGGGGAATGCCAAGCAGGAACCATACTCCGTGCAGAATGCGTGCGCGTGACGAGGCGCCGAATGTGCTTTCTTTCCCCACCGGGAAAGCGGGGCGGAGGGGCGCGCCGCAGGACCGTCTTTCCCTCGCCGCGCGGAATATCTGTGTGAAAACAGGGGAATCTTTCCATGGGGGAAGCCGGCGCTGATTTACGCAAAATATTTTTTCTATTCATACTTTCTTCATATCTATCGGATATACTCTTAGCAGACTCAAAGAAAGAGTGCTAAAAATCAACTCAAAACCCGCATGGACACTGCCTGTGTAGGAAGTTAGGAGGGTTTAAACATGAATGCACAGAAATTTACACAAAAATCGCTGGAGGCCATTCAAGAGGCGCAGAACCTGGCGATTGAAAACAACAATATGCAGATCGAGGAGGAGCACCTGGTCAGCGCGCTGTTGCAGCAGCAAAACGGCCTGATCCCACAGCTTCTGAAAAAGATGGGCGCGGACCCGGATGCGGTGGAGCGCGCCGTACAGGAAAAAATGGCGCGCATCCCGGGCGTGACCGGTCCGGGCCGCGAGGCGGGCAAAATCTACGTCTCCACCGATGTGGACGCGGTGTTGACCGCTGCGGAAAAGGAAGCCGACCGGATGAAGGACGAGTATGTCTCTGTGGAGCACCTGATGCTCGCCATTCTCAACCGGCCCAACAGCGCGATGCAGGACGTGTTCCAGCGCTTCCACATCGACAAAAACGCGTTCCTCACAGCGCTTTCCAGCGTGCGCGGCAACACGCGCGTGACCAGCGACAGCCCGGAAGAGACGTATGATGCGCTCTCCAAATACGGGCAAGACCTGGTCGAGCTGGCAAAGAATCACAAGCTTGACCCCGTGATCGGCCGGGACGACGAGATCCGCAACGTCATCCGGATTCTCTCCCGCAAGACGAAAAACAACCCGGTGCTGATCGGCGAACCGGGCGTTGGCAAGACGGCCATCGCGGAAGGGCTGGCGCTGCGCATCGTGCGCGGCGACGTGCCGAACAATTTGAAGGACCGCAAGATCTTCTCCCTCGATATGGGCGCGCTGATCGCGGGCGCAAAGTTCCGCGGCGAATTTGAGGAACGCCTCAAGGCGGTCCTGAACGAGGTGAAAAAGAGCGAGGGCAAGATCATCCTGTTCATCGACGAGCTGCACACCATCGTGGGCGCGGGCAAAACCGAGGGCTCCATGGACGCGGGCAACCTGCTCAAGCCGCTGCTGGCCCGCGGCGAGCTGCACTGCATCGGCGCGACCACGCTCAACGAGTACCACCAGTATATTGAAAAGGACCCGGCTTTGGAACGCCGCTTCCAGCCCGTGCTGGTCGATGAGCCGAGTGTTGAGGACACGATTTCCATTCTGCGCGGCCTCAAAGAGCGCTATGAGGTGTTCCACGGCGTCAAGATCCAGGACCAGGCGTTGATCGCCGCGGCGACGCTCTCCAACCGCTACATCGCGGACCGCTTCCTGCCCGATAAGGCCATCGACCTGGTGGACGAGGCGTGCGCGATGGTGCGCACAGAGATCGATTCCATGCCGACGGAGCTGGACGAGATTTCCCGCAAGATCATGCAGCATGAGATCGAGGAAGCCGCGCTGAAAAAGGATACCGATCCGCTCACGCAGGAGCACCTGAAAGAAATCCAAAAGGAACTGGCGGACCTGCGCGCGCAGTTTAAGGAAATGAAGGCCAAGTGGGAAAACGAAAAGCAGGCCATCGGCAAGGTGCAGAAGCTGCGCGAGGAGATCGAGCAGGTGAACGCGGAGATCGAAAAGGCCGAACGCTCCTACGACTTGAATAAGGCCGCCGAGTACAAATACGGCAAGCTGCCGGAGCTGCAAAAGCAGCTCGCGGAGGAGGAGCGCATCGCGGAGGAAGGGCAGTCCTCCTCCAGCGGAACCCTGCTGCGCGACAAGGTCACGGAGGAGGAGATCGCCAAGATCGTGGGCCGTTGGACGGGCATCCCGGTCTCCAAGCTGATGGAGAGCGAGCGTGAAAAACTCCTGCACCTGGACGACATCCTGCACGAGCGCGTGGTGGGCCAGGACGAGGCGGTGCAAAAGGTCAGCGAAGCGATCCTGCGCTCCCGCGCGGGCATTCAGGACCCGAACCGCCCAATCGGCTCGTTCCTGTTCCTCGGCCCCACCGGCGTGGGCAAGACCGAACTCGCCAAGGCGTTGGCGCAGGCGCTGTTTGACGACGAGCACAATATGATCCGCATCGACATGACCGAGTATATGGAGAAATTCTCCGTGTCCCGCCTGATCGGCGCGCCTCCGGGATATGTCGGCTATGAGGAGGGCGGCCAGCTCACAGAGGCGGTCCGCCGCAAGCCGTATTCCGTCATCCTGTTCGACGAGGTCGAAAAGGCGCATCCGGACGTGTTCAACATCCTGTTGCAGGTGCTGGACGACGGCCGCATCACCGATTCGCAGGGCCGCACGGTGGACTTCAAGAACACGATCATCATTCTGACCTCCAACCTGGGCTCCAGCTATATCCTGGAGGGCATCGGGGAGGACGGGAAGATCAGCGACCAGGCCAAGGAACAGGTGAACGCGCTGTTGAAGCAGCAGTTCCGCCCGGAGTTCCTCAACCGCCTGGACGAGATCGTCTTTTACAAGCCCCTGACCCGCGGGGAGATCGGCCACATTGTGGACCTCCAGATCGCGGACCTGCAGCGCCGCCTCTCCGACAAGCAGCTCGGCGTAAAGCTGACGCCCGCGGCAAAGCAGTTTGTCGTGGACAGCGGCTACGACCCGGTCTACGGCGCGCGCCCGTTGAAGCGCTTCATCCAGAGCAGGGTCGAAACGCTGATCGCAAAGAAGATCATCCAGGGGGACGTCAGGCCGCGCGAGACGCTTGTGGTGGATTGCGACGGCGATCAGCTGGTGATCCGGAGCGAGAAGGCGTCATAAAGTCCCGTTTATCTTGCATCGGCCAGCCGCGGCGCAGTGGAAGCACATTGCGCCGCGGCTTTTTCTGTTTTCGGTTGTTATTTTTCGATGGATGCGATATAATGAAACCGGTCATATTCCGGGGCAATCCCCCGGCGCGGAGGAATGCCAAATGAATGATAAAAACTTTATGGACGATCTGGAAGAGCAGATTCACCGGACGGTGCAGGATGCAATGGACATCAAGGATACCGTGGTGCATACGGTAAAAGAGAATTTAAAGACGCAGAAACCATATACGCCGCCCCAGCCAAATCCGAAGCCGTATGTCTATCCCGGACGGCCGGTTCCGCCCCCCAGGGTGCAAGTGCGCGTGCGCGGCGGCTCGGGCACGTCCGCGGCCGGGCTGGCGATGGAGATCATCGGCCTGGTGGGCGCGATTCCCACGGGACTGGCGTTTTTTACCCTTTTGATCGGCTTTCTATTTGCCGGGCTGCCGACGGGCGCTTTCGCGGTCAGCAGCGCAATCCTCCTGCCGTTGTGCGCCGCCTTTTCCACACTCGCTTATTGCGGCATCCGCCGGGTGCGGCGGGCCAGGCGGTTCAAACGCTACCAGGCGCAGTTGAACGGCGCGACGTTCTGTTCGCTGCAATTGCTGGCCTCTGCGGTGGGCGAATCGAAGGCGTATGTCGTGCACGACCTGCGCAGGATGATCCGGGACGGCCTGTTCCCGCAGGGGCATATCGACGAGCAGGAAACCTGCCTGATCGTCACCGATGAGACGTACCGCCAATACCTGCAAACGCAGGAAAACGCGCGGCAGCGCCAGTTGGAGGAGTCCCGGAAAAAGCAGGAGCCAAAGCCGGAGAGCGCCTCGGACCTGGAGGCGGTCATCGCGGAGGGGCGCGACTACCTTTGGCAGATCCGGGAAGAGAACCGGATGATCCCCGGGGAGGAAATTTCCCGGAAGCTGTCGCGGTTGGAGGAGATCACCGCAAAGATTTTCAGCCATGTGGAAGCCCATCCGCAAAAGCTGCCGGACATCCGGAAATTCATGCAGTATTATCTGCCCACCACCCTGAAGCTGGTGAAGGCCTACCGCGAGTTCGATGAACAGCCGGTGCAGGGGGAGAATATCGCCAAGGCCAAGGCGGAGATCGGCGGCACACTGGACACCATCAACACAGCGTTTGAAAATTTGCTGGACAGCCTGTTTCAGGACGATGTACTCGACATCTCCACGGACATTTCCGTGTTGGAGACGATGCTCGCGCAGGAGGGCCTGACGGGAGATGCGTTCGGAAAAAATAAATTGTGATGAAATCGGAGGAACGTTCCATGGATGAGATCTTGCAGGAGCAGCCCACTTTGACCTTTGAACCCTTTGCCGGGGAAGCGCCTGCCGCGATGCAGGCGGCGGAGCCCGCGCAGGCGGTTGTAACGGAGGCGCCGGTGTTTGACGAGAGCAGCCTGACGCCCCAGGAGCGCAAAATGGTGGACGATTTTGCGGCGAAAATTGAGCTGAGCAATTCCCACATGATTTTACAATACGGCGCGGGCGCGCAGAAGAAAATGGCGTCCTTTTCCGAGGATGCGCTCAACAACGTGCGCACCAAGGACCTTGGGGAAGTGGGCGAAATGCTCACCAGCGTCGTGACGGAGCTGAAGAGCTTTGACGTGGAGGAAGAGGAGAAGGGATTCTTCGGTTTCTTTAAGCGCAGCGCCAATAAGATGACCGCCATGAAGGCGAAATACGACAAGGTGGAGGCCAACGTCGAAAAGATTTGCGGCGTCTTGGAGCGCCACCAGATGCAGCTGCTCAAAGACGTGGCGATGATGGACAAGATGTACGAGATGAACAAGGTCTACTTTAAAGAGCTGTCCATGTACATCCTGGCGGGCAAAAAGAAGCTGGCGCAGGTGCAGCAGCAGGAATTGCCGGTCCTGGTGGACAAGGCAAAGCAGACCGGATTGCCGGAGGACGCGCAGGCGGCCAACGACCTCGCCTCCCTGTGCAACCGCTTTGATAAAAAGCTGCACGACCTGGAGCTGACCCGCATGGTGTCCATCCAGATGGCGCCGGAGATCCGCCTGGTGCAGAGCAACGATACCCAGATGGCGGAAAAGATCCAGTCCACGCTGGTCAACACGGTCCCGCTCTGGAAGAGCCAGATGGCCCTGGCCCTGGGCATCGCCCATTCCCAGCAGGCCGCGCAGGCGCAGCGCGAGGTCACGGACATGACGAACGAGCTGCTCCGCAAGAACGCCGCCACCCTCAAGATGGCGACGGTGGAGACCGCGAAGGAGACGGAGCGCGGTGTGGTGGACATGGAGACGCTGCGTGAGACGAACCAGAGCTTGATTTCCACGCTGGACGAGGTCATGCAGATTCAGGCCGAGGGCCGCCAGAAGCGGCGCGAGGCAGAGGTGGAGTTGAGCCGTCTGGAAGGCGAGCTCAAGCAGAAGCTGTTGGAAATCCACGCGTAATCCATTTGGCATACGATGTTGGAACCGCCGCGGTGCAGGGATGCACGGCGGCGGTTTTTGCGCGCTTTGGGAAATTGATGGATATTCCCGAAGACAGTGGATTTTTTGGCCGGGGCGTCCTATAATAACAATAGAACGTTTGATTGGAGGCGCTGCGGATGGAGCCGTCGGACCGCGTGATTTTACACTGTGACTGCAATGCGTTTTACGCCTCTGTGGAATGCCTGCTGCATCCGGCCTACCGGGATGTGCCGATGGCGGTCTGCGGGGACCCGGAGAACCGGCACGGCATCGTGCTGGCGAAAAACGAGCGGGCAAAGCGCTTCGGCGTGCAGACCGCGGAGACCATCTGGCAGGCGCGGCGCAAATGTCCGGACCTGGTGCTCGCCCCGCCGCACCGGGACCAGTACGCCCTCTATTCCAAAAAGGTCAATGCGATCTACCAGCAGTACACGGACCTGGTGGAGCCCTTCGGCATCGACGAAAGCTGGCTCGACGTGACCGGAAGCCAAAAGCTGTTCGGCCCCGGGCCGCAGATTGCGGACCGCCTGCGCGCGCAGGTCCGGCGGGAGACCGGGCTGACGATCTCCGTGGGCGTGTCGTTTAATAAAATCTTTGCAAAGCTCGGCAGCGATTACAAAAAGCCCGACGCCACAACGGTCATCACGCGGGAAAACTTCCGGGAGGTCGTGTTCCCACTCTCCGTGGATGCGCTGCTCTATGTGGGGAAAAGCGCGCGGGAGGCCCTGCGCAAGATGCACGTTCGCACCATCGGGGACCTGGCGCACGCGGACCGCAGGCTGTTGGAGGCGAGCCTTGGGAAGGCCGGCGGCGAGCTCCACGACTACGCCAACGGGCTGGATACAAGCCCGGTCAAGAGCATCTATGAGCCGAGGGAGGTCAAGTCGGTGGGGAACGGCCTCACCTTCAAGCGCAACCTCGTGGGGTGGGACGACATCCGGCTGGGCATCGCGGTGCTGGCCGACACGGTGGCGGCGCGTATGCGCCGGAGCGGGGTGAAATGCTACACCGTCCAGCTCAATATCCGCAATCCAAGCTTTCATACGATCTCGCGCCAGCGGCCTCTCCCCGTGCCCACGTTCCTGGCAAAGGAGCTGGCGGACGCGGCCATGAAAATTTTGCAGGATTCCTGGAATCCAAAGGCGCCCATCCGGATGCTGACGCTCACCGGCACAAACCTGGTCCCCGCGGACGAAGCGCCCGGGGAACAGCTCAGCCTGTTCGAGCAATCGAACCAGGAGGCGCGCAAAAAGCAGGAGCGCCTGGAAACCGCGCTGGACGCCATCCGCGAGAAGTTCGGCAGGGACGCCGTCAACATCTGCGGCGTTTTGAAGAACGACATCGGGGCGGACTGACTTGCAATCCGGCGCGCATCTTGCTACAATGTGGGCGGGCCCGGCTGCGGGCTTATTTATGGAAAAGGAAGCGATCCCATGCAAGTACGTGTTTTTGGAGATACCTGTGTGGTGCGCCTGCAAAGGGGCGAGGAGGTGCTCGCCTGCCTGCGGGAGCTCTGCAAAAGGGAACAGATCGCGCTGGGGACGGTCTCGGGAATCGGCGCGGTCAACCACGTGGTCGTCGGCGCATACCGCGTGGACGAGCAGAAGTACGTCGCCAACACCTTTGACGGCGTGATGGAACTGACCTCTTTGTCCGGGAACATCACGGAGAAGGACGGCGAACCCTATTTGCACCTGCACGCCACCTTTGGGGACCTCGCCGGGAACGTGATCGGCGGGCATCTCAACGAGGCGGTGGTCAGCGCCACCTGCGAGCTCTTTGTGCGCAGGATCGACGGGCGGGTCGGCCGCAGGCTGGACCCGGAGACAGGCTTAAACATATTCGATATTTAGGAGGATTGAATCGATGGTCAAGCATATAGTACTGTGGAAACTCAAGGACGAAATCAAGGAGGATCACCCCGAGGTGCTGGTCGCGTCCCTGCAGGAGCGCTTTAAGGCGCTGCTGGGCGTGGTGCCCGGCCTGACGGAGATCGAACTGGGGGCAAACTACAACGGCGGCGAGTACGATATGGCGCTCTATTGCGCCTTTGAGACGAGGGCCGACCAGGACGCTTACCAGAAAAACCCGGCGCATCTCGCCGTGGCGGAGACGGTGCGCGCCTCCACCTGCGGCCGCGCCTGCGTCGATTACGAGGTGTAACGCGTTTTTGCTTTCGGTGGGAAGGCGGCGCTTAAAAAATGGCGCGCTGCCGCCTTCTCCACAAGGGCCGCACGCCCGAACCACCATGCCTATCAAATTTTAAGGCCGGGAAGCCGCGCCAGCCCTGGGGTTCCAGAGGGCCGGGCCGCTTTCCGGTTTGCTTTTTTAGAAAAGTGTGCTATGATGAGGGAAACAAAGCCATCCTGCGCGCGCCCGTTTGATGCCGGCGCGCGCTCTGTGAAAAAGGAGGAATTGCCATGTTGGCGGAATTGGGAAACGATCTGAAAAAAATCCTGTTGGCCGGGGTCGGCGCTGTTGCGGTGACCGCTGAAAAATCCGAGGAGATTCTGAAAGAGCTGGTCAAACGGGGCGAGCTCACCGTGGAGCAGGGCAAGGCCCTCAACGAAGAACTCAAGCACAGGATGCAGGAGAAAAAGCGGGAGGCGGAAAAGGGCGAGCCGCTGGCAGAAGAGCCGGAAGCGCCCGTTGTCCCCGTAGACCTTGAGCACATGAGCCGTGAGGAGCGCGCCGCGCTGCTGCAAAAGTTGCAGGAGCTGGACGCGCAGGAGCAGGATGGAACCGGCGAAAGCGCGGAATAGCGCGGTGGAAAACGGCAAGCGCCTGCGGGAGATTCTGCACATCCTCGGGCGGCACAAGCTGACGCAGGGGATCACCCCGGAAAAGCTGCGCGCCACCGTGGAGGACCTGGGGCCGACGTTCGTCAAATTCGGGCAGATCATGTCCATGCGGCGGGATATGCTCCCGGCGGAATACTGCGCGGAGCTGGCCAAGCTGCGCACGGATGTGCAGCCGCTGGCGTTTGAAGAGGTGCGCGCTGTGGTCGAATCGGAGTACGGCGCGCCGCTGGAAACGCTCTTTTCCTCCTTTGAGGAGGAACCGATCGGCTCCGCATCCATCGCGCAGGCGCACGCCGCCGTGCTGAAGGACGGCCGCAGGCTGGTGGTCAAGGTCCAGCGCCCCGGCATCCGGGAGACCATGGCGCAGGACGTGGCGTTGCTGCACCGTGCGGCGGCGCTGCTGAACCTCACGGAGATGGGCGACGTCGTCGACCTGAACATGGTGCTGGACGAGATGTGGACCGTGGCGCAGCAGGAGATGGATTTCCTGCTGGAAGCGCAAAACGCGGAGGAATTCCGCGCGTGCAACCGGGATATTGCCTTTGTCGATTGCCCGGCGATCGAGCACCGGTATACCACCGCAAAGGTCCTGGCGATGGAATATGTGGACGGCATCCAGATCGACGACGTGGAGGCGCTCCGGCGGGAAGAATACGACCTGAAGGAGGTCGGGCTCAAGCTGGCGGACCACTATGTGAAGCAGGTTGTCGAGGACGGCTTTTTCCACGCGGACCCGCACCCCGGCAATATCCGGATCCGCGGCGGGAAGATCGTCTGGATCGACCTGGGCATGATGGGGCGGCTCACCGCGCGGGACCGGTCGCTGTTCCGCGACGGCGTAAAGGCCATCGTCAGCGGCGACGTGGAGCAGCTCAAACGGATCGTGCTGACCATGGGCGTCCATTCCGGGCGCGTCGATCACGCCCGCCTCTATGGCGACATCGACGACTTCCTCAGCCGGTACGGGAAGCTCGACCTGGGCAGCATGGACCTGGGGCGGATCATCGAAGAGCTTGTGACCCTTGCGCGCGAGCATCATATCTCCGTCCCCAAGGGGGTATCCATGCTCAGCCGCGGCGTGCTCACCCTGGAGGGCGTGCTCGCCGCCGTCAGCCCCGGGATCAATCTGTTGGAGATTCTGGCGGCGCACATGGCTTCGGAGATCCAGCGGGATTTCGACTGGCGGCAGGAGCTGAAAAGCGGCTCCCGGCGGCTGTACGAGTCCGGGCGCAAAGCGGTGGACATCCCGGCGCAGGTGTCGGACTTGCTCCGGATGGGCCTGAAAGGACAGGCAAAGGTGAACTTGGAGGTGACCGGCTCGGAGCAGCCGCTGGCCTCGCTGGACCGGATGGCCAACCGCATGGTGAAGGGCATCCTGTGCGCCGCAATGCTGCTGGGCTCCTGCCTGCTCTGCACCACCGACATGCAGCCCAAGCTGCTGGACATCCCGCTGGTGGGCCTGCTGGGGTTTACGGCGGCGCTCTTCATGGGGATCTGGGTGCTGTGGGATATGCACAAGCATCATTAAAAAGGCGGCGCCAGGCCGCCGGAAAAATAGAATCAACCGGCCCGGCGGGGACATCCCTCCGGGCGGCAAATCAAAAGACCCGGTACAGACGAATGCCTGTACCGGGTCTTTGTGCGTGGTTGCGCATGGATGAAAGGCGAAAAAAGCGGCGGTCCGTGAAAGGGCCGCCGCTTTTGTTGTCCCCTGGCGGGGTGTGGATTGAGATAACAAAAGAAAATTGCTGTTAATAACTTTGAAAATGTTATCGTCCCCTTACGGGGTGTGGGTTGCGACCAGGGACGACGGGAGCGAGCGGGACGAATGGACGTTATTGTCCCCTTACGGGGTGTGGGTTGCGACCTCCTGTTCCGAAGTGCAAGCGTCCAGCTTGGATTGTTATTGTCCCCTTACGGGGTGTGGGTTGCGACTTGACGACATAGACTGGTTTGTAAATGACTTTGCGTTATTGTCCCCTTACGGGGTGTGGGTTGCGACGTCAAGCCCAAGGTGTTATCCAGGTTCTTTGAGCCGTTATTGTCCCCTTACGGGGTGTGGGTTGCGACCTTTAAAACAAAATCTTTCTTGTATTGCTCAATTTGTTATTGTCCCCTTACGGGGTGTGGGTTGCGACTGCCCTCTTATTGCAAGCATTGCTTTTATTTTCTCAGTTATTGTCCCCTTACGGGGTGTGGGTTGCGACGTGGGAGGCCCAAGTAAAATTATTAATTGATCTTTTGTTATTGTCCCCTTACGGGGTGTGGGTTGCGACGAAATCTCCTTTTTGCAGACTTTTAACGGCCGAATGTTATTGTCCCCTTACGGGG
>DBFXIC010000094.1:0-8530 GCA_048455095.1 Anaeromassilibacillus sp. | reverse complement strand
CACCGGGCCAGAGCACGGGCGTGTATACCACCCTGCCGGGCCAGAACGCTGTGAAGCACTGCGCAGTGACGATTGGTTAAAGGATTTTCAAGGGCTTTCGGAGAAATACGTTTCAGGAAAGTTTGCACTGAAAATCGCCGTAGGCGCGAACGACGCTGCGCGTCCTGAGTCTGGACGCACAGCTGGCCCCGGGTATCTGAGGGAAATCTATTCAGCGTTGGCCGGACGGAAAGAACAGACTCCCGATTTTCCTCAAGCCTACAAGGGGAACCACCACAGGCGCACGACGCCTGTGTGTCTGGTGAAAAATCAATAGCAAATATAAGGGTGTGTTGCAGACCGTAAGGTCTGTGGCACACCCTTATTTCTGTTATGCATTTTCGGATTGATAGATGATTTTTATATTTTTATAAAAATTATATTAAAAAAATAAATTCATATGTATCTCCATTAAGAGCAATTAAAAGTTCTACTAAAAGAATTTGTAGATATTAACAGTTTAAAACGGTAAAAATGACCCAGAAACATGGGCGGATTTTACGGATTATAGAATTATTTATGATATAATACTACTGCCGACATTATCCGACGAAATGGAATGACATTGTGCGGAAGTTGGAAATTTGAAAATTGGACGGAGGAATGAATGTGAAAAAGACGAAAAAGAGCAGAGTCATCCTATCGGGCGTATCACTTCTGCTGGTGCTCAGCCTGCTGGCGGGCATGACGATGGCATGGTTCAGCGACACCGAAAAGGTGCAGGCAAATTTCACTGCGGGCGTGCTGGATATCAACGTCAAGCCCGGCGGATCAGATTCCGCGAAAATGGACTTCGAAAATCTGCGCCCCCTGACGCTAGAACAGTTTGGGAAAGAACTGGTTCCCGAAGGGATTCAGGCGCAGCTGGACTGGAAGGACGAAAACAGCCCCAAAGTGGATGTCAACAGCAGCACGGACGGCTTTGCGCCAATCCCGGTCTACTTTAAACCGGTCACCATCACCAACGACGGCACCCTGCCGGCCAAGGTACAGCTTTCCATGGGGGCTTTGGACCCGTGCGGCGAACCTATCAAAAACTTAGTCGACAACGGCTTCAACGGCGTCAAGGTGGACGAGACGCATCCGACGCGACCCTGCGGCTATACGGATGAAAAAGGAAATTCGAACTACATACTCAAGGATGTTTTGAAGGTCTTTGTGTACAAGAAGGTGGACGGCAAGTGGCAGCGCGTCGAAAACACGAACCTGAACACCGCTTATAACGCGGATTTGGCCGACCCTGAAAAGCTGGCCGTCGATGAGAGCGCCAAAGACGACTATAGCAGATATACTGCGCCCGTGCTCAAGGCGGGCGATAGCGCGCAGTTCGTCATCGCGGGCTATCTGCCCCGCACGGTCGGCAACGCGTATCAGGGCAAGCATTTCCACGGCAATCTCGTGGTCAACGCCTACCAGATGGACGACAAGGATCACGGCGGAACACCCGACACGCCCAGCGGCGGCGGAGAGCCAGAACCTGGTAAGGGCCGTGTGACCGTGACGTTTTATGATTTGTTCAACGAGAAAACTGTTGCGCAAAGGGACTATGACAATTTGCCAGACGGTGAGTATATCTTTTCCAGCATAGGGTTTCGCAGCGCTTCCATCATTGAAGTCCCTGCCCCGGAGGGATATGAATACTGCCAGGACTCTCAGAAAGAAACCATTACCGTCAAAGATGGAAAGGCGAGCGGTAACGTTGTGTTCAATGTGATGGAGGATCTGGCCCCTTCCAAGGTGATGATGGTATTCTATGAAGGTGGTGCGGAGGGCCCGATCGTCGGGCATAGGGCAATTTCCATCAAAGAGGGAACGCCCGTAGGGAAAAGCACCATTTCCAACAAGGACTATGATCCACCTGCGGGATATCGTTATCCGTATGAGCAAGAGGTGGAGATCATTATTGATGAGGATGGAACCGTCCATCTGTGCCGGCTGCCCTTCATTGTAGTAAAGGATCCTTTCTATAAGAATGTGACGGTTCGTTTTACTACTACGTCCGGAGAGGAAGTTGGCACAGTGCAGACATCCCTCCCAGCGGGCAAGACGAGTATCTTTTCCTATGATTTTGATCCGCCGGAGGGATACCATTATACCTGGGAACAGGAGACAGAGGTAATCGTGCAAGAGGACGGCACGCCGGTTTCTTTCCCACCCTTTTTTGTTGCGAAGGATACTTCGGCGGTCAGTCTGGCTGTGAATCAGATGGATACGAGGCGAATGATGGCGGCCGGCAAAGCGGCGAAGGCTGTCTCTACAGCCCAAACAACGTATATCATGGTTCAATACGCGGAGACGGAACCGCAGTTTAAAGTTATAAAGACATTTAACAGAGTACAAAATCTGGAAGATAAGCAAACAGTCATACTGACAGATCAGGATTCTGAGATTAAGGGACGTGTTCCGACGGCTCCAGAGGGATATACTTATGAGTTAAGAGCGGAACAAACCCAAACGGTTATGTATCCGGACGACTTCCAGTCTTTTCTTGGAGACGTGCCGGTTGCCTATATGACATTCATTCTGAACAAAGTGCCGGTCACACCCTCCACTATCACCAAGGATGTGGCTGTCAAATGGGCCACAGCGGATGGTGCCGCGGTCAGTTCTCCCTACACGGCGTCGGTGGAATTTGAAAATGGCGCAACGAGCGCTGCCCTGACGCCCGACACCACGCAGTTGAACCCCATGTATGAGTTGGCAATAGCAGGCGATACCAAAACTATTCAGTTGGTCAATGGGGAAGCGTCGCCGAGCGAAGTCACCTTTGTGGTAAAGCTTAAGGAGGATTACGACCCCGAAAAGCATCCGGAGCGCTACCAGGTGCGTGTGGATTTCCGCAACACGGCGGACAACCAGATTTTAACGGGCAAGTCCAAAACATACACCTGCCCGGTCATGGGCGTATACTCCTTTACGCCCGCGGATACCGAGGGCGTTTCGGGCAAAGTCTATTCTGTGGCGGCGCCCGAGGGATATGAATACGATCCTGTTTCCCAGACTCCGCAGATTGTAACGCTTCCTGTGACTATGGGACCGGCCACAATCGTCTTTACCGTCAAAGCAGTGGGCAGCACGGATCCTGAGAATCCCGACTGCCCGACCCCGGGCCTGACGCATGAAATTAAGACGGCGGAGGACCTGTACAATATCCGCCAGCATCCACACTGCAAATTTAAGCTGGCAAACGACATCGACCTCGGTACGGCGTATCCGGATTGGACACCCATCGGGGAACTGAAGTCTAGCTATGATCCTTGGAATGGGACCACCTATGAACCGACCGAAAACGTCTTTACCGGCGTATTGGACGGCAAAGGCCATTCGATCACTGGCTTAAACGTTGGAACGCTGAAGAGCTTCAACGGCCTGTTCTCGTATTCTTCCGGCACGATTCGCAACCTGAAGCTGACCGGCACGGTCAACGCGCACAGCAATTCCGGCATCCTGGTGGGCTGGAACACGGGTACGATTGAAAACTGCACAGTCAACGGCAGCATCACGGCGGGCAGTCAGACGGACAATATCTGGGAGGTCGGCGGCATCGTCGGCTGGAACGATACAACGGGTAGGATTTCCAGCTGCGTGTCCAACGCAAACGTCAGCGGCAATCCCGCGTATATGGGTTATCAGGCGGCATCCCACTATTATTACGGCGGCGTTTCCGGCAGCAACAATGGAACGATCACCAACTGCTGTTCTACCGGTACGGTCAAGGGCGCAAGAGCGGGCGGCCTGCTGGGATATAACAGCGGAACGATCACCAATTGCTACACCACCAGCAAGGTCTATGCACAGATCGACACCTACGGAAATACCGACACCTGGACGCATCCTACGATCGGCCAGCTCGATGGCGGGACGGTTGGCAAGACAAACATCTTCTTCCAAAAGGGCAATCTGTATCGCAACAACCAGCTCTATACCGGCTGGGATACGGATACATACCGCGGCCGCGGCAAGACGGAAGCGGAGATGAAGACTGCTGCGACCTACACGGACGCGGGCTGGGATGCCTCCATCTGGAACATTACGGATGGCGCTTATCCCACGCTCAAATAATCACATAACCATATCATCGCAAGCGTTTAAAGCAGTCGAAGACCCCCGGCGAAAAAGCCGGGGGTCTTCTTGCGTCCGTTCCGGAAAACTCGTATAATAGAAATCGTGAGTCCAATAGAGAGCGGCGCTTTTGCGAGCGGGACAAAACCCGTTTGGAATTCGCGTCTATATGGTCTCGGACGTGCCTACGGGCGCGCCGTTCACGCCACTTTATCATATAAAGGAGAAACATTTCCATGCCTGAAATCAAAATGCTTGAGGTTCTTCCCGAGCAGGTGGACGAACTTGCCGCGTTGGCAAAGCCCATCTGGACGGACCATTTTACACCCATTATCGGCGCGGAGCAGACCGCGTATATGATCGAAAAATTTCAGTCTGCGCCGGCCATGCGCGCCCAGATGAAAAACGACGGCTACCACTATTATTTCTTTCTATACGACGGACAGAAGGCGGGTTATACGGGCATTCGCCGGGATGGCGACAGCCTGTTCCTCAGCAAAATTTATGTGGAAAAATCGTTCCGCCGCAGGGGGATTGCGGCCCATGGGATCACTTTCATGGCGGAACTGTGTAAGCGCGAGGGCCTGCGAAAAATCTGGCTGACAGTCAATAAACATAACGACGGTTCCGTCGCCTGCTACCGGGCGCAGGGCTTTACAGTGGCCTATCCGCTGGTAACGGACATCGGCAATGGGTTTGTAATGGATGACTACGTGATGGAAAAGTGGATCGCACCCCGCACCCTGCTCTATGTGGATGCTTGCGTGCGTAAGAACAGCCGCACCCGCGAATTGGCGGAGGCGTTTCTTACAGCATACCGGGCCGCACATCCGCAGGACACGGTGGATGTTGCCCGACTGACGGAGATGAACATACACTGTGTGCTGGGCGAAGAATTCGAACGTCGGGAGGCGCTCAAGAGCGAGGGGAAGACCGACGCACCGGAATTCGCCGAAGCGCGCCGATTTGCCAGGGCCGACGGCATTGTGGTTGCGGCCCCCATGTGGGAGTTGAGCTTCCCGGCAATTCTAAAAGCGTATATCGAGACGGTTTCCGTGCCGGGTGTGACCTTTGGCTACGGCGAAGGAGACACCGGCTGTGTGGGCTGCTGTAAGGCGAGCCGCCTGCTGTATCTGACGACGCGCGGCGGCGTGTATACCGGCGCTGCCTCGGAGCTGGAGCTCGGTGAGAAGGAGTGGAAGGCGTTGTCAGAATTCTTCGGTATCCCGGGATTCGACAGCCTTTTTGTAGAGGGGACGGACTTGTTCCCGCGGGAAGAGGTCGCGGCGCGCATGAAACAGGCAAAGGTCGCGGCGGCGCAGATGGCGAAAGCGTGGTGAGAAAATGGATTTTGTAAATGTACTTTCGGAGCAGTTCCATCTCAAAAACTGGCAGATTGAAAAGGTGATCGAACTGATCGACGAGGGGAACACCATTCCCTTTATCGCACGGTACCGCAAAGAGGCCCACGGTTCTTTGGACGATCAGACCCTGCGCGAGATCGCGGAGCGTCTGGAATATTTGCGCGGCCTGGAAAAGCGCCGCCAGGACGTGTCCGACCTGATCACCGCGGCGGACAGCATGACGGACGAAGTGGCCGCCGCGCTGGCAAACGCTGCGACGTTGTCGGAGATTGAGGACATCTACCGCCCCTTCCGTCCCAAACGTAAGACGCGCGCTTCCGTGGCGCGGCAAAAGGGGTTGGAACCTCTGGCGCGGGCGATCTATCAGCAGGAGCCACAGTCCGCGTATCCCATCGATCTGGCGGAGGCATACGTCAACCCGGAGCTCGGCGTGGAGACGCCCGAGGACGCGCTTGCCGGCGCGAAAGACATCGTGGCGGAATGGATCTCCGACGATGCCGGCATCCGCAAGCGCCTGCGCGTCGTGACCATGGCGCAGGGCGAGCTGGTCAGCAAGGCCGCCAAGCCGGAGGAGGAGTCCGTCTATGAGCAGTACTACGATTTTCGCCAGTCCCTGCGCCAGCTGGCAGGGCACCGCGTGCTGGCCGTGGACCGCGGCGAACGGGAGGGTTTCCTCAAGGTCAGCGTGATATTGGACCCCTCGCGCGGTTTAAACATCGTGTATTCCGCGAGTGTCAAAGAAGGTTCCCCCTGTACGGAGGCGGTTCGTGAGGCCGCTGAAGACGCCTACAGCCGCCTGATTTTCCCGGCGATTGAGCGCGAGATCCGCAGCACCCTGACGGAGCAGGCGGATGAGGCGGCGATCAAGGTCTTTTCCGTCAATTTGCGCCAGCTTCTGATGCAGCCGCCGGTCAAGGGCCGCGTGGCCATGGGCCTTGACCCGGGTTACCGCACGGGCTGCAAGGTGGCGGTCGTCGATCCCACGGGCCGCGTGCTGGACACGAGCGTGATCTATCCCACGCACTCCAAGGCAAAGGTCGAAGAGGCAAAGCAGGTGGTCTCCGGTTTGATTCACAAACACGGCGTGGAGGTCATTGCGATCGGCAACGGAACCGCCAGCAAAGAGACAGAACTGTTTGCAGCAGAGGTCATCCATGAGCTGGGCACTGGCGTGTCGTATATGGTGGTGAGCGAGGCGGGCGCATCCGTCTACTCCGCCAGTAAACTGGCCGCGCAGGAGTTCCCGGATTTCGATGTAACCTTGCGTAGCGCGGTGTCGATTGCGCGTCGGTTGCAGGACCCGCTTGCGGAGCTGGTTAAGATCGATCCAAAGGCGATCGGCGTGGGGCAGTACCAGCACGATATGCCCCCCAAGCGTTTGAATGAAGCGCTCTCCGGCGTGGTAGAGGACTGCGTAAACAATGTGGGTGTGGATCTGAACACGGCATCCCCCTCCCTGTTGGAGAAGGTATCCGGCATTTCAGCCGTTGTTTCGAAAAACATTGTCAAATACCGCGAGGAAAACGGCGCGTTCCAGAGCCGTGCGGAACTTAAGAAGGTATCAAAACTCGGCCCCAAGGCATTTGAGCAGTGCGCCGGTTTCCTGCGCGTGAGCGAGAGCAAGAATGTGTTGGACAACACCGCCGTGCATCCGGAGAGCTATGCTGCCGCAAAGGCGTTGTTGGAACTGTGTGGTTATGATCTCAAGGACGTCCGCGCTGGAAAGCTCGCCGGCCTGCGCGAAAAGGTGGCGGAGATTGGCGAAGCCGCCGCCGCAGAACGGTTGGGCGTCGGCGTGCCGACGCTGCAAGATATCGTGACCGAATTGCTGCGCCCCGGGCGCGACCCGCGTGACGAGCTTCCGCCTCCGCTTTTGCGCACCGACGTGTTGAGCATGGAGGACCTTAAGCCCGGTATGGAGCTGATGGGGACCGTGCGCAACGTGATCGATTTCGGCGCATTTATCGACATCGGCGTGCACCAGGACGGGCTGGTCCATATTTCGCAGATTTGCAGCCGGTATATCAAACATCCCGGCGAGGTGCTCAAGGTCGGTGATATTGTAAAGGTCTGGGTGCTCTCCGTGGATGTGAAAAAGAAGCGCATCTCCCTCACGATGCGCCAACCCGCTGATCAGAGCGATCTTTCCAAAGGTGCAGGAGAAAAGACCGCGTGTTCGTAAAACCCTGTTCACTTCCTCAGGATATACAAATATAAAATGGCTTTATTAGGTGGGAAGAAAAAGCAGGCGGCCCTCTGTCGGGATTGCCTGCTTTTTGCCGCCACCAGAAAGTTTTGGTTGTTTTATGTCTGCATAAAAAGATCGATTTTATGGGTGCGGCTGTCTTGCTAAAAATCGTTGTATGGTGAAAAGATTCTATTTTGAGGAATACAATTCTAACCATTTAACTATACTTGGTAGGAATTGCAAGAATTTTGATGTGGTATTAGAGTTATGATAGATGAAATTAACAAAGTTAAACAAGAGGGATTCCCATTTGTGACTGTCTATGGTATAATTATGAACAAATTATGAAAAGGAGTAGTCAACATGGAATTCTTTCAGCCCTATATCAACTTGTTCACGAACTATGCCAATTTCAAAGGCCGTGCCCGCCGCAAAGACTTCTGGATGGCGATGCTTGTTAACTTTATCATTGCAATCATTCTCAACATCCTGGTAAACGTTGCATCCTTCTTCAGCATCATCCAGATGATCTACGGCTTGGCGATCCTGATCCCCTTCCTCGCTCTGTGGGCAAGAAGACTGCACGATACCGGCAAGAGCGGCTGGTTCCTGCTGCTTGGCCTGATTCCGCTCGTGGGCGAAATTATTCTGATTGTCTTTGCCTGCATGGATAGCCAGCCTGGCGACAACCAGTACGGCCCGAACCCGAAGGGTATGTAATCTCCAATACATAAAAACGTCCAGCCTCTCCCTACTTTGTTTGGGGGAGGCCGGATTTTTGCTTGCGCTGATTTTGGAGGAAAAATCCCCCTATGGCACAGCGCGGAAAAACAGATTTGGATGATTATTGAAACGAAAATGCAATATAACATAAAAT
>DBFXIC010000093.1:0-5441 GCA_048455095.1 Anaeromassilibacillus sp. | reverse complement strand
CGAAGGCCAGGGCCGGAGCGTCACGGACCACGAGGTCGTCATCCTGGCCGAAACCCTGCACGTTACCCCAAACGATCTGCTGGGCTGGAAAAGGAGGAAGAAGGAGTGAAACGCGCGGAGCTGGAAGAAATGATAAAAGCCTCCATGGATGAGGCGTTGAAAACCTGTAAGGAGGACAACCCCATAGCGGCATGGTCGCTGTTTATCGCGTCTTTGGATTGCGCAGGGCGCCGGAGGATCGGGGACCGGCTGGAAGCGGCCGGAAAAAACCGGTACACGGGGGAGCCGGTGAAGGCAATGCCCACTGCCGCGCTCGAAGGCCGGTGCGAGACATGTTGGTGTAATACGTGCGGGAATTTTGATGACTGCATTGTGGACATACCCGGCTATGATTTGGAGTCCGAACCCTGCCCCTGCGACGGATGCGTCAATGGAGGGCCGCCCTACGCCCCAAAGCCCACGCCGCCGCCGTGTGGGAGATATGTGAAAGGAGAATGACCATGGCGATTCGAATAAAGCCGGAAAAAGCGTACGCCATCCGGGAAGACGCCTGCCGTGCCTGCCAGTGCCACAGCTGCAAGCAGCTTCAAACCTGCCGGATACACCGGAACCTGCCGCAGAAGGGGCCCTCGGACACAACGCCGTTTCCCTGCCGCGGGTGCGGAGCGGGCGGCGTCTACCGGCCGTTTGTACCGCGGACGCCGGTCGCCGTCTGCCAGCTGTACATGCCGCCGGGCAGAAGGAACACGCCTTGAGCAGTTCCCGGCGGCCGCCCTACGATAACACGGTGTGCCCGATCTGCGGCGCAACCGTGCAGCAGGTGCGCGCCTGGGCCCACTGCCCCTTGCACCGCGCGATCGTGTGCATGGATCATTGCTACAACGACTGCCCGTTCCTGGAACCGCACACCCCTCATTGCAAATACCGCGATAAAGAGGATGGACAGGCTTATAAAACAAAAAATCACCCTCTGACAAGTGGCCCGGCAGCCGTCAGAGGGTGAAATCATACTCGTATCCGAGCACTTATATGATACCACAAAACCGCCGGATATACAAGCCAAAAAGGGCATAAGACCGGGCTTTTCACCCTTGGTAAAGGTATTAATAATAGAACAGGGGAAGGGAAGAGGCAGATCGAAATGGGATACCGGAAAAAGATATACAAGACGGGGCCGGTCATCGAAATCGAAAAGACGTATTCCGTTCCCCATCGGGGGAGCAGAGGTCCAAAAGGCAGGGCGACTGCGGAAGCTGTCCGGAAGAACAACGATAAACTTGCCCTGCGGGAGCTCACCCGGCAGATCACCACCTATTTTCGAAAAGGCGACTGGTTTTTGGCATTGACATATCGCCAGGGCGAGCGTCCGGACCCGGAGACCGCCAAAAAGCAACTGAAAAAGTTTTGGCGGGATATGCACCGGTTATACGCCAAGGAAGGAATAGAACTCTTTTACATATCAGCGACGGCCTTTGGGAAGCGCGGCGGAATCCATCACCATGCGATTGTGAACTATATGGACCTGCGCAAGATACAGGCGCTCTGGCCATATGGGATCATTGTATCGAAGCTGACCTATATGGACGGCGTATTCGCAAACCTTGCGGCCTACATCCTCGGCCAAAAGAAGGAAAAGCCGGGTGGAGAAGCGGCGAAACCGGGACTGGATGCCATCGCACCGGAGACCGTCAAGGGCCGCAGGTGGAGCCACAGCCGGAACATCAGGCGGATGGAGCCGCAGGTTGAAGAGGTGGGAGCCAAAGAGTGGGCAAAAAAGCCGCGGCCGCTTAAGGGGTACCGGATTATCCCGGAGTCCGTGGAAGAAGGTGTCAATCCTGTGACGGGTATCCCGTACCAGTTCTACCGCATGATTCGAATACAGGCAAACGGGAAAGACGGTCCATTCGTCCCAGCGGGAAACAGCAAAGTGAGGAGAGGAATAACATGATTGAACAGTTTAAAGAAGTCCGATGGAAAAGCACCGGCGCGGGAATCCTCCGCGGCGTTGTGATCGCCTGCATCCCCGCGGGCGTATCCGTGAAGCAGGTCTTACCGAGAGGGATCGACCCCAGACGGTTGAAAACGAAGAAGCTTACAGCGGCGTATGAGCGCGTGCTGATCCGCGCCAACAAAGATGGAGAGGAACAGTATTATGCCATAAAAAGCGCCGCGGTCCAGCAGCCGAAGGGAAGGACGAACGGGGAAATCCTCTCGGGGAATCCCGAAGCGCTGGCGCAGGCGCTCAACCGCGCGGCAATGGACGGCTGCCCGCCGTCCTATCGATGCACGCCCGGAAAGCCGCGGGACTGCCTTACCTGCTGGCGCAGATGGGTGGGCCGGATCGCGGAGGAAGAATCATGAAATGGCTGCCAAAGGATATATACACCATTACCCTTGCTGTGGCCAACAGCTATTTTGTTCTGATCAAGCGGCGCGATAACTATGAGACCGACGGGGCACAAACATCGATATATCGCAATGAACAGAAAATCCACGCGGTAGAACAAGCTTGGGCGGTATGCATTGATGACTGCGAGCGCGAGATCATCAAGAAAAATTTATTTGAACGTATTCCGATAAAATACATAAACCTGCCAATGTCTCAGTCGGCGATGAAAAGAGCAAGGAGAAGATTTTTAATAAGGCTTGCAAAAAACTTGGCGGAAATCAAATAAACCTTACAGCGGAAAAGTTGGCACTTTTTAAAAAATTTATTGATCTACAATAAGCACATAGGGCGGAAAAGAAAACGTCTTATGCGCAGAATCTGAACAAAAAACGAATAGAATTGTGAATCATATGGCGAGAGATTTTGCAAGAAAATTTTACTCCGGAAAAGCCTGGAAACAATGCCGCAGCTCATACATAGCACAAAGAGTTATGATCGACGGTGGATTGTGCGAGCAATGCCGCAAGTGTCCTGGCAAGATCGTCCATCACAAACGCTGGCTGACACCGGAAAACATAAATGATCCAATGATCGCACTCAATCACGACAACTTGGAATACGTCTGTCAGGACTGCCACAATAAAATTGAGGACGCGGAATATTTTTTTGATTCCAGCGGTCAACTCGTGCCGGCGGATGGATACTGACAGCCATCGGCCCTCCCCCCTTAAAACAATGCCGGGGGTAGGCCGAAATGACCGGAAGCCCCACCCTCCAAAATACACACGCAATTTGCGCGTGACCCCCCTCTCTAAAATTTCAAGAAGAAATGAAGTGATTTAGACGGATTTAGAAAAAGAAAAGCGCGTTGAAGCAGAAGAAAAACGCTTAAAAAGCATTTTGTCCAGAATTGGGACAAAAAAGAAAAAGGCCGCCGAAGGGCTTATTAAAGAAGCCGCCTACATGCGCGCTACGCTCGACGACTACAAAAAAGACCTGGACGAAAACGGGTATGTGGAGATGTTTTCTCAGTCAGAGAAAACGGAGCCCTATGAACGGACGCGGCCTGTTGCGCAATTGTATGGCACCATGAACAAAAACTACCAGTCCATTATGAAGCAGCTCATGGATTGCATCGGAGAAGAACCTAAGAAAAAGCCAAAGGATGAATTTGCGGACTTTGTAGGTAGCAGGGATGAATAGGAGTGATTAAGCAGTATCCACTATCATATAACCCCATCGCAGAATACCACGATCAGATGCTATCCGGCGAAATAACAGTGTGCCGAAAAATCCGAAAGGTTTATGACAAATTGGTCTACGATCTGACGGACGAATCCAGTGAATATGAATACCGACCAAAACGCGCAAACCACGCAATTGAATTTATTGAAAATTTTTGTAGACATTCAAAGGGGAAATGGGGCGGGAAGCCTGTCGTCCTGGAGCTATGGGAAAAAGCCGCCGTGGCCGCTATGTTTGGATTTATTCACAAGATCGACGGAACCCGAAAGTACCAGGAAGTTCTTCTGATCGTCGCTCGTAAAAACGGGAAATCAACGCTTGCTGCTGCAATCGGCCTGTATTTGATGGTAGCCGACGGGGAACCGGGCGCCGAAGTGTATGCAGTCGCCACAAAATATGATCAGGCAAAGATCATATGGCTGGAAGCCAAGAGGATGGTCAAGAAATCTCCCTCTCTGTACCAGTCGCGTGAGAACCCAGAAGGCAAGATTAAGCCTCTTGTGGCGGAGCTGGTTGGAGAATTTAACGAAAGTTTTTTTAAGCCGCTCGGAAGCGATAGCGATTCTTTGGACGGCCTGAACGTTCATGGCGCGCTGCTCGACGAAATCCATGCCTGGAAAGACAAAAATTTATACGACGTCATTGTGGATGGAACAAGTTCTCGGGAACAACCGCTTGTCTTTGAATCAACCACAGCGGGAACCATCCGAGGCGGCGTATATGATCAGCTTTACGCGGAAGCAGAACAAACCATCAATGGATATGACGATCCAAAAGGATACAAAAATGACCGGTTTTTGCCGCTTGTGTATGAACTGGATAAGCGCGATGAATGGATGAATCCGGATTGCTGGGTAAAAGCAAATCCCGGTCTGGGGACCATCAAAAAGCACGAAACTTTGGCCGGAAAAGTGAAAAAGGCCATGGCAAACCCGATGCTGGTAAAGAACTTGGTCTGCAAGGATTTCAACGTTCGGGAAACCACGTGCGAAGCATGGCTGACCTTTGAGCAGTTAAACAACACCGCAAAGTTTGATATAGAAACGTTAAAGCCTCGGTACGGCGTCGGTGGCGCCGACCTGTCCACAGCCGTTGACCTCACGGCCGCAAAGGTCTTGTTTATGCTGCCGACGGATAATCACATTTACGTTCTGCAAATGTACTGGATGCCGGAAGATTGCGTGGAAATGCGCACGAATGAAGATCATGTGCCGTACGATAAATGGGTTGAGCAAGGATATATCCGTACATGCCCCGGAAACAAAATCCATGCAAAATTTGTAACGCAATGGTTTGTGGAAGTACAGGAAAAATACGATCTGTGCATCCCCTGGACGGGCTATGACGCATGGTCCGCCACATATTGGGTAGAGGAAATGCGCGGATATTTTGGCAAAGAAAGCATGATCGCCGTACACCAAGGGGCAAAGACCCTCTCTGTGCCGATGCAGCAGCTTGGCGCCGACTTGGAAAGCAAACTAATCATCTACAACGATAATCCGGTGGACAAGTGGTGCTTGGCAAACACTGCAAAAGAAGAGGACAGCAACGGAAATATCAAGCCGCATAAGACCACAGAACCAAGGAAGCGCATTGACGGCACCGCCGCTCTTCTGGACGCTTACACTGTCCTGCAAGAAAAAATGGAAGAATACCAAACCATGATTTGAGAGGTGATAAAAACGGGATTTTTTGAAAAGCTCAAGCAGGTCTTCAACCGCAGCCCCACAGAAACCCGGTTCCAAATGATCAGAGAAAACAACGGAGGTTTTTTTGTTTGGGACGGGAAGCTGTACCAGTCGGACAT
>DBFXIC010000092.1:0-20991 GCA_048455095.1 Anaeromassilibacillus sp. | reverse complement strand
ATAAAAATAGTTACGGGCCCTCTTCTCGTCCACAGGCGGGAGGAGAGCCCGTAACTATTTTTATTGCATCCGCAGGGCGCGTGAGGTGTGTTTTTCATACCCATGCGCTTTTTTGCATATTTAATCGTTTTCAATTTTTCTTCCTGAGTACAGATATTGTCCATTTGGGCAAAAAAATTTTATTTATATTGACATATATGTATAAATTTTCTGTATGATTGACAGATAAAACCGATAATGGTAAAATATACCTGTATAGTATACCCAAAATATTTTCTGATAAACAAATAAAATATGAGGGTTTACTTCCAAAAAGTCATAGAAGAACAGAACTGTTCCTAAGTGACATTATCCACAATTTAGAGCAGGAGGAATAGACATGAAAGCAAAAAGACTGTTGTTGTCAGGCGTATCCATCTTAGTGGTATTGTGCTTGATGGTGGGCGGCACCATGGCATGGTTCACAGACACGGAAAAAGTGAGCGCGAATTTCTCGGCAGGTGTGCTGGATATCACGGTCACACCGGGGGCGGGCGCGAGCAAACCCCTGATCTTCCAGAACCTGCGCCCCATGGAGTTTGAGGCGTTCAAGGCAGAGATCAACGCTTTGGGCAACGGCAACAACCACACAGAGGGCTATGCGTCCGCGCCGCAGTATTTCCAGCCTGTGGTGATCAAAAACGCAGGCACACTGCCGGTGTACATCGAAATTTCCACGGAAAAAGTGACTCCTGAGGAGTGCCCAAGCGGCGGCGAAGAGAAAATTACGCTGGGCGAAAACGGGAATCCCGGCAAGGTAGCTTGGGATTCAAACGGCAAAGACGGGAGCTGCACGAACAAGCTCTATGATGTTCTAAAACTGGTGCTGTTTGAAAAGGTGAACGGCCAGTGGACGGTTGTGGCGGACAACCTGAATCCCGGAAGTGAAGGCAAGCCGTATACCCCGAGCCTTGTGATTCCGGCGGCCAAGGGAGCGCAGGAATATGTGATCGGCGCATATCTGCCCGGAGAAACGGTGGATAACGAATACCAGGGCAAGCACTTCCACGGCAATCTGGTGGTCAAGGCGTTCCAGACCGACGAGGGTGCAGGCGCTGCGGATATGGCGGTTGTGCAGTGGGTCAAGGGCGGCAAAGTGGTCGGTTCCTATCGCGTGGCATTCCAGCAAGGGGAAGAAACCATGACCCTTAAGCCGGATGCAAGCAAGCTGGTTGCGGGTTACGAGCTGGTGGATCCCGACGCGACTGTCGAGGTATCCAAAACGCACAAGACCGCGTCCTTCGAGGTGAAATTCAGCGAGGATGGCGATGGCAGCTCCTTTGAGCAGGCCATCTGGGTCCGTTCGGCAGAGGAACTGGACAATATCCGCAATGGATTGGACAAGTTTTACAAGCTGGGCGCGGATGTCGACCTCTCTAACTATGATTGGGAGCCGATCGGTCCGGAATTGGACAACTTCACCGGCGCATTGGACGGCAATGGGTATTGCATCACTGGCCTGAAGGCGGGCCAGGAGGAACGCCCGAAGGCGCTGAAATACGCGGGTCTGTTCGGATATTGTTCCGGTGCGGAACTGAAGAACCTGACCATTAAAGCACCGCAGGTCAAAACAGGCGAATTTGGCGGCGCTCTCGCAGGCTGCGTAAGCGGCACCCGCGTAGAAAACTGCACGGTCAACGGCGGCAACATTGTATGGGACGACGAGGGCGGTTCCTGCTACTTAGGCGGCCTGGTTGGCGACGTGATCGGCGAGACATCCCTCCTAAAGGACTGCACGGTTTCTGCCGATGTAACGGCTGTTGGAAATGCGAAATCCAGTGTATATGTGGGCGGCCTGACAGGGGAGCTCTATTTTGGTACAATCAACGGCTGCACCGTTACGGGCGACGTTAAGATGACCGGCAGCACCAAGAATACAAAGACAATTGCCGTGGGCGGTTTGGCTGGTTGGCTGATTGGCACAGCGTCCGATTCCAGCGTGAAGGGCGATGTAGAAAATCAGAGCACCGGGACTGCGGGCAAGATCTATGTAGGCGGCCTGGCTGGAATGTTTAACGGTTCGGCAAATGGCTGCACAGCCAGTGGAAACGTGGCAAACAGCGGCGCTGCTGGGGAAATCTATGAAGGCCAGCTGGCTGGAAAAATGATTGAGGAATAAACGATTCCGGCGTAAAAATCGGAACCAGTATTCGGAGGCGGCGCAGTTGCCCGCACGATCAGCGCGGTTGGGCTGGGCTGAGCGGCGGATTTCTAAGCAGGGTGGACGCTGGGCGAAGAACAGTTGTCCGGCAGATAGCCTGTTTGCCAGACGGCAGGACTCAATCCGGCGGACAGCTGTGTGATCCGGACGGAAAAGAAACGCTTCTGGAAAAAGTAGATATCAAAATGGGCCTGTATCCAAACGGATACAGGCCCATTTTTTACTATTCAAGCGACCGTGACTGGATGGCAAACTCTTGGCGCTGTCATGCGCCGGGACAGTCTTCAGCCGCTTTTGGGATACCTTCGATCGATTCGACTGCTTCCCTAAAAAACCATACCCTTTCAATTTGATGCGACTCCAGGCATGGAAAAGGTGGAATAGAGGGAAGGAAGCAAAACCATAGGATGTGTTTGTAATCATCTGCCCGATTCTGTCCACCCGCTGTTCAGCACAGGGGCAAACTCAAAAATTCCCTTTGAGAGTCAGGAATATCATCCGACGATAATCTTGCCCTCCGGCAAAACCGCGCCCTTATTGTGCGCATGCCGCATCGCAATGGCGAGCGCCAGAGAGATGGGCCCCACACGGCCGATGAACATGGTCAGGCAAAGGCACAGCTTTGAAACCGCACTTAGGGAAGCCGTCAATCCGGCGGTTAAGCCCACCGTACCGAAGGCGGAAGTCGCCTCAAAGAGTGCGTCGATCGCGCTGATGGGATGCAGGTTGGTGGAAAGAATCACGCCGGTCGTGCACAGAACCACCAGGAGTGCAATGGTGATGATTGCGAGGGCACGGTATACAATCCGTTTGTCAATCCGGCGGTGATGGAGCGTGGTATCCTCTTTGCCGGCCATAACACTGATCACTGTGGCAACCAGCACAACAAAGGTGGTTACTTTGATACCGCCACCCGTGCCCGCGGGAGCTGCGCCGATAAACATCAAAATTATGGTGAATAACTTGGTGATATCGTGCTCGCCGCCGATGTCCACGGAGGCAAAGCCCGCGGTGCGCGCGCTGGTGGATTGAAAGAAAGAAGTTAGAATCTTCTCAAAAATATTTTTCCCATGCAACGTGTTGCCCCACTCAAAAATCAGGAATCCAACCGTACCGATTACCAGCAGCGCCAGCGTCATGTGGATCACAACGTTGGAGTGCAGGTTCAAATAGGTCGTTTTCTTTTTGTGAAAGCGGGGGGAGAGCTTTGCAAAGTAAATATCACTGATGACAACAAAGCCCAGACCGCCCAGGATAATCAAAAGGGCGATCGGGATGCAGACCAGAGGATCGTTCGCGTAGCCGATCAAGCTGCTGTCCGGCGCTTCAAAGCCGAGAATGTCAAAACCGGCGTTGCAATATGCCGATACCGCTGTGAAGATCGAGATCCAAATGCCGTGTGCACCGAATTTGGGAACAAAGCGAATGGCCAGGATTGCCGCACCGATCAATTCGCTGCTGAGCGTAAAGGCAAGGATGATTTTGACCAGATGATAGATATCCATTGCACTGCCCGCCGTGTTTTCCGTGGCAAGCTGCAGATCGCGCAGGCCGAGCTTCCGCCGCGAGAGCAGGGTAAAACCCGTTGTAAAGGTTACGACGCCCAATCCGCCGATCTGGATCAGGAACAGGATGACAAGCTGCCCAAAACCATTCCAATGCGTCCAGGTATCAAAAGGGACAAGACCCGTGACACAGGTGGCGGATGTCGCTGTAAACAGGGCGTCCACAACCGAGGTGGCCCTGCCGCTGCGCGTCACAAAGGGCAGTGACAGTAGAATGGTCCCTAATACGATTACGACAAAAAAGCTGCTGACGATCAATCGGACCGGCGCCAAGTTTTTAAGACGCTTGAGCAGGGACGGTCCTTCTTGTAATTCGATCTGCAATGCGATCACCTCAAAAATTTCAATCCACGCACGGTTGCGCAGCCGCGTATTGTTGCGGAAAAGGGAAATGATGGGGCGGTGCCGGGTTCAGCGATGCAGGGGGCGCAGGGGTTCTTCGGTCAGCCAGCGGTCCAGGCCGGTGCGTTCCAACAGGATAGCAAGCGGCAGGCCCAGCAGGTAGCAGACGGCCAACTCGCCCAGACCGACGGAGAGTGCAGAGGCCGCGAAGCCGGACCACAAAAAGCCCTCTGGGGCAAAGATGGCGATTTCTGCGCCAATGATTGCCGCATTAAAGAGGACGGGGGGCATCGGTGCGAGCCAGGGAATATTTTTAATACGCACGTTCCGCAGCATACGCGTAGCAACGGCTGCTAAGAACGTGGCGAGCGTGCCGAAAATCATATCCGCTGCGCCGTATCCGCTGAAAATATTGCTCAGCAGGCAGCCGATGGTCAGGCCGGGAATGGCGGCGGGGGTGAACAGGGGCAGGATGGTGAGCGCTTCTGAAAACCGGAATTGCACAGGCCCATAGGCCAGGTTCATTGTGGCGGCGAGAAGCGTCAATGCGGTGTAGATGGCGGCGATCATGGCGCCCTGCGCCAAGAAGACCGCACTGCGGGACTGCTTTTTCATGTTAGATTCCTCCGTGTTTTATTTTAGGTCAGGAGTTTGCGACTGACCCCGCCCATCCGTGGAAACACATTGGGCAGTCCTTTAAATGTACTACAGTTTACGGAGAAAAGCAAGATTTGCATCAGGATTTCATAAAGATGGCAGGAGAAAAGAAAAAATGAGGGAAGCGTCGCTTTTCCCAAGGATTTCCCAGAAAATTACAAAAAAACAAAGCGGCAATCGGCCATTATCTGGTTGCCGCTTTATCTCTTTTCCTGTAGCTCATATAAGCAGAAGATTAAACCGTCCACAATTTCTTTAGAAGGGGCGTTTAATCGATTGTATTTTTCTAGTGTACGATTTTGTATTTGCAAAGAGGACGGAACTGGAGATGCTTCCTCAAAAGTAGTGTATATCTTTGGCTTCATAAATTTTACAAAGCCTTAAGAGCGTGTAGCCATCCGGCTCGGATTTACCGACTTCCCACGAGCCCAATGTGCTCTTGTTTTTTAGTCCCAAGATATTTGCAACCTGTTGCTGGGTGTATCCTTTTTACCGGCGCAACTCTCGCAAGATATCTTATTATAGTACAAGTATAGATTATTTATTGGATTTCACAGATGTAAAACAGCCTCATCCAAGGGTAAGGGAAAATGCAAATAGAAGTGGATGCTTAAGCCGCAATTCTTAGAAAATAACAGGCCGCCGCAGGATGCACTTTCCTGTGGCGGCCAAAATAATTTTATTGATATTTTTTCAACATCATGTGTTTCTCTTAGGAAGAGATTTCGCCCATGCGACAGGGGTCAAAGGCCCCTGCTTTTGAAAAATCGCAATTTTTCAGGAAGATTAAGGAAAGTTTCCAATATGCTGGCAACCGCCGGTAGGAATCAGTAGAGCTACATCCGGACCAGAGGTCAGACGCTAGATGTCCTCCTCTTCCTCGTCCTGCGGCGGGACGTGTTTTTCAATCAGGATCTTTGCGATACGGCGGTCGTCCACCGCCATCACGGTCAACGTCAGACATTCGATGTCGATGCTCGGATGTTCCTCCGGCTTCGGGATGCGGCCCAGGTTTTCAACCATCAGGCCCGCGATCGTATCGTATTCGCCCTCAGGCAATTCCACGCCCACCAGGTCGGAAATTTCGTCGATCGGTGTGGTGCCGTCCACTGTGAACTTGTTGTCGCCCACCTGATAGATGTCCTCTTCCTCGTGGTCGTATTCATCCTGGATGTTGCCTACAATGGATTCCAAAAGATCCTCCATTGTGATAATCCCCTCCGTGCCGCCGTATTCGTCCACGATGATCGCAATCTGCACCTTGCGCTCGGTCATCTCGGTAAACAGTTGGCTGCACCGCTTGGTCTCCGGCACAAAATAGGCGCTGCGCATCAGGCTGGTCAGCTTTACGTCGCCGGTCGTCTCCTTGCCGACGTATTTCAAAAGATCCTTGACGTAGATGATGCCCAAGATGTTGTCCAGATCCTCGTGGTACACGGGGATGCGGGAAAAGCCTTCCTCCAGGGAGAGGTTCACAACGTCTTGGATGGTGTCGGTGTCCTCCACCGCGGAAACGTCCGTGCGGTGCGTCATCACCTCGTCCACGGTCGCATCGCTAAAATCGAAAATATTCGAGATCATATCCTTGGCGCTTTCCCCGATCACGCCCTTTTCCTCGCCCTGGTCAACCATCATCAGGATCTCTTCCTCGGTCACGGTCTGCTCGTCGTGGTTCGGGTCAAAGCCCATCAGACGCAGCACCAGGTTTGTGGAGGCGGTCAGGAATGAGATAAACGGATGGAAAATCGAATTGACGCCGTTCAGGATGCCGGCAAATTTAAAGGAAAGGGATTCAGCGCGCTGCATGGCGATCTTCTTCGGGACCAACTCGCCAAAAACCAGCGAAAAATACGAGAGAAGCAGGGTGACCAGCACCGTGGACGCACCAAAAAGCACATTGTGCTGAATGGGCAGAAAGGAAAGCGCATCTGCCAGTTTCCCGGCAAAGGTCTGGGCAGCCGCTGCGGATGTCAGAAAGCCCGCCAGTGTGACGCCCACCTGGATGGTGGCCAAGAACCGGCTGGAGTCCTTCGTGAGCTTGAGCACGCGCTTGGCGCGTTTGTCGCCGTCCTCCGCCATCTTGCGCATCTTGTTGTCGTTTAGCGTGATGATCGCGATCTCCGACGCGGCAAAAAAGGCGTTGATCAGGATCAGGACGACCAGAAGCAAAATAGAGAGGATTGGACTGGCGCCGTCCGCCGTGGCGGTTTGAGCGCTCATGGGCAGCGGCCATAGATGGCCCGCGGGTTCCGGAGGCATAAATTTTCCCCTTTCGGCAGGCAAAACCTGCATAGTATAATATTATTATGGTAATTCTTATTTTAGCGTATCCGGCGGGCAACTGTCAATTGGGGCGCGGCGGCGCTGCAGGCCAGCGGGGCGCGCTGCGGCAAGGCCCGGGGACGTGGCCCGCCACAGCAAACTCATATTGCGGATGCCTGCCCAAAACGGGGGAATTCCGCCATCGCACTACCCCAGGCCTCTTTTTTTGTAGGGAGGTTCTGGGAAAAGCCCGCATAGATGGTCCTTTTTCATCTTTTACCATTTAGCATGGAAATTTTCACCTTCCATTTATATGAGATTCTGTTTATTTCCATGGATAAATGCGGTTTTTTCCTTTACATGCGGCAAAAAAGATGATAAAATTTAGATTGGTACAGTGTGGGTGTATTGTACCGTGCGAAATACGATATCCTTAAAAGGAGGAAAATATTATAATGGCAAGACAAAGAAAAACCATGGACGGCAACACCGCTGCTGCGCACGTATCGTATGCGTTTACGGATGTTGCTGCGATCTATCCGATCACACCGTCTTCCCCGATGGCGGACGAGACGGACAAGTATGCTGCCGCAAACAGAAAGAACCTTTTTGGAAGAGAAGTACAGGTCACCGAGATGCAGTCCGAGGCGGGCGCAGCCGGTGCGGTGCACGGCGCCCTTTCTGCCGGTGCGCTGACCACCACTTACACCGCTTCCCAGGGCCTGCTCCTGATGATCCCGAACATGTACAAGATCGCGGGCGAGTTCCTGCCGGGCGTGATCCACTGCTCCGCCCGTTCCCTTGCGACCCATGCGCTGAGCATCTTCGGTGATCACACCGACATCAATGCATGCCGTCAGACCGGCTATGCGATGCTCTGCTCCAACAGCCCGCAAGAGGTTATGGACCTGGGCGCCGTGGCGCATCTCGCTGCCATTAAGGGCCGTGTGCCGTTCCTCCATTTCTTTGACGGTTTCCGTACATCCCACGAAGTGCAGAAGATCGAAATTTGGGATTACAAGGATCTGGCGGACATGCTGGATTGGGATGCTGTCGACGCGTTCCGCCGCCGTGCCCTGAATCCGGAGCATCCGGTCACCCGCGGCACCGCGCAGAACGACGATACATTCTTCCAGGCGAGCGAGGCCGGCAACAAGTATTATGACGCGCTGCCGGAGATCGTTGTTGACTATATGAACCAGGTCAATGCAAAGATCGGCACCGATTACAAACCCTTCAACTACTACGGCGCGCCGGATGCAGAGCGTGTCATCATCGCGATGGGCTCTGTCTGCGAGTGCGCAGAAGAGGTTGTCGATTATATGAACGCCGCTGGCGATAAGGTCGGCCTTGTCAAGGTTCACCTGTATCGTCCGTTCGTGGCGGATTATCTGACCAGTGTCCTGCCGGAGAGCGTCAAGGCGATTTCCGTGCTCGACAGAACCAGAGAACCCGGTTCCGTTGGCGAGCCGCTGTATCTGGACGTGCTGGCTGCTCTGTCCGGCACCAAGTTCGGCAGCGTAAAGGTTTACACCGGCCGTTACGGCCTCGGTTCCAAGGATACCACGCCGGCGCACATCGTCTCTGTGTTCCGCAACATGGAATCCGAGAATCCGAAGAAGCGCTTCACCGTGGGCATTGTCGACGATGTGACCAACCTCTCCCTGGATGTCAAGGAGAACCCGGACACCACGCCGAAGGGCATCACCTCCTGCAAATTCTGGGGTCTGGGCGCAGACGGCACCGTCGGCGCGAACAAGAACTCCATCAAGATCATCGGCGACCACACCGACATGTACGCACAGGGCTACTTTGCATATGACTCCAAGAAGTCCGGCGGCCTGACGGTTTCCCACCTGCGTTTTGGCGATAAGCCGATCAAGTCCACCTATTATATCAGCAAGGCTGACTTCGTGGCCTGCCATAAGCCCTCCTATGTCGACGAATACGACATGGTGCAGGACGTCAAGCCGGGCGGCAGCTTCCTGCTGAACTGCCTGTGGAGCGATGAAGAGCTTGACCAGCATCTGCCGGCCAAGATGAAGAAATATATCGCTGAGAACAACATTAACTTCTACACCATCGACGGTGTGAAGCTGGGCAAGGAGATCGGCCTGGGCGGCCGCATCAATACCATCCTGCAGTCCGCGTTCTTCAGCATTGCGAACATCATCCCGAAGGACCAGGCCATCCAGTATATGAAGGATGCCGCCACCAAGTCCTACAGCAAGAAGGGCGAGAAGATCGTCGCCATGAACCACGCTGCAATCGAGCGCGGTGCAACCGAGTACCACAAGGTTGAGGTGCCGGAGTCCTGGAAGAACGCCGTGGACGAGGCGAAGGCCGAGAAGGTGTACGAGGGCGATGCGGATACCGTGGCGTATGTCAAGGGCTTCCTGAATCCGTCCAACAAATATAAGGGCAACGATCTGCCTGTTTCCGCGTTTGTCAACCTCGGCATGGAGGACGGCACTGCGCCGAACGGCTCCGCTGCTTATGAGAAGCGCTGCATCGCGATCGACGTTCCGGAATGGAACCCGCAGAACTGCATCCAGTGTAACTTCTGCTCCTATGTCTGCCCGCACGCGGTCATCCGCCCGGTGGCAATGACAGAGGAAGAGGCCGCAAATGCGCCGGCCAGCCAGAAGGTGAAGGACATGACCGGTATGCCGGGCATGAAGTTTGCCATCACCATCTCCACGATGGACTGCACGGGCTGCGGCTCCTGCGCACAGGTCTGCCCGGGCATGAAGGGCGAAAAGGCTCTCGTAATGAAGCCGATGGAATCCCAGCTCCCGAGCCAGGAAGGCTTCGACTATGGCCGCAAGATCGGCCCGAAGCAGGAAGTCATCGAGAAGTTCAAGGAGACCACTGTCAAGGGCAGCCAGTTCAAGCAGCCGTTGCTTGAGTTCTCCGGCGCCTGCGCAGGCTGCGGCGAGACCCCGTATGCCAAGTTGGTCACCCAGCTCTTCGGCGACAGAATGTTTATCGCCAACGCGACGGGCTGCTCCTCCATCTGGGGCGGTTCTGCACCGTCTACTCCGTATACCCGCAACGAAAAAGGTCATGGCCCGGCGTGGTCCAACTCCCTGTTCGAAGACAACGCGGAGTTTGGCTACGGCATGACGCTCGCGCAGAACGCCGTCCGCGGCAGACTGGCCGAGTATGTGGAAAATATCGCAGCTTCCGACAAGTCCTCTGCGGAACTCAAAGAAGCTTGCAAGAACTATCTGGATACCTTCACGGACAGCAAGGCGAACCGCGCTGCAACCGACGCGCTGATCCCCGAGCTGGAGAAGGCTGCTGCCGCTGGCTGCGAGCTCTCTCAGAAGACCCTGAAGGATAAAGACTTCCTCGCAAAGAAGTCCATGTGGATCTTCGGCGGCGACGGTTGGGCATATGACATCGGCTTCGGCGGCCTGGATCACGTGATCGCTTCCGGTGATAACGTCAACATCCTTGTCTTCGATACCGAGGTGTATTCCAACACCGGCGGCCAGGCTTCCAAGTCCACCCCGATCGGCTCCGTGGCACAGTTCGCGGCGACCGGTAAGGCGACGAAGAAGAAGGACCTCCCGGCAATCGCAATGAGCTACGGCTATGTCTATGTTGCTCACGTTGCAATGGGCGCTGACATGAACCAGTGCATCAAGGCGATCACCGAGGCGGAAAGCTACAACGGCCCGTCCCTCATCATTGCGTATGCGCCCTGCATCAACCACGGCATTAAGGGCGGCATGAGCATTGCCCAGAAGGAAGAGAAGAAGGCTGTTGAGGCCGGTTACTGGCAGAACTTCCGCTATGATCCGAGACTCAAGGCTGAGGGCAAGAACCCGTTCCATCTCGACAGCAAGGCGCCGACCGCCAGCTATCGTGACTTCATCATGGGCGAGGTTCGTTACAACTCCCTGACCCGTGCGTTCCCGGAGCGTGCTGAGAAGCTGTTCACGGAAGCAGAGAAGGTCGCGAAGGAGAACTACGAGCACTTGGACAAGCTCTCCAAGGGCGAGATCGAATAAATCGCAAAAATCCGGCGCATCCCTTTTTGATACAACAGGTGAAATCCCCCTGCCGTAACCGCGGCAGGGGGATTTTTTTGTCACTCTAGGCATAGCGGCTCCCCGATTCCATTGAGGGTCAATAAAAGAACCTTGACAAAAGGAGTATGAACCAAAAGAGCCTGTTTGGCGAACAACCACATCGGATGGAAACAAGGAATTGCAAAAAAGGTCAAAGTGCTCGTTAAAGCAAGGTTTGCTGGTGAATCAGGAATTGTAATTTGCCGAATCTCTTCCACGGCTTCCTATTTGCGTGAATACCATCGGATGCATAAATTAAAAAAGATCGGATTGATGGGGTGTGGAGGAAAACAGGATAAGCCTTGGCGAAGTGAAAATGGCACGATAAACCACATAAAACAATCTAAATAGAAAAACAGCGCGTTTGACAGCCCTTAAACTGTCAAACGCGCTGTTTTGATGATGATCTGATTGCCCAATCCAATGGAGGAACGCCTGCGGGGAGCACACTGCATGAAAAGATGGTCGTCGTCGAGAACTGCCTTAACCGTACCCAGCAATGGATATTCTCGGATTGGATAGATGAAATTCTCGAAAATTTGCAGTAAGAAAATCATTTTGCAGCGCGCCCAACCGCTTAAATTTGTGCTGTGGCTCCAATCTTTCGCGATTCAGGAAGCTGTGGCATGCAGAATACCAGTTATGTTGGAGGTATTCCGTCGGGTGTCCATTGCGGGTCCATCAAATTAGAGACCATCCGGCCATGAAAAGTAAGGAAGCTCAATACACATTCCCGGCAGAGCGCACAAGGGTCTCCATCAGGGCTTCCATCTTGGGAAGCGCAGGATGCGCCTCAAGTCCATATTCTGCCGCCATCTGTTTTAGCTGCGGGAATGCCAGCCAGGTGCTTCCCGCTTCATCCTCCCAGACGGAAATGCGCAGTGGAAGTTCCAGAGAGATACTCTGGTCAGCTTGCATCAACCCGGTGCCCACCTTGGGAGAACCAAACACCAGCACCGTGGTCGGACGCAGGTCGAGGCCCACGTCTCGGGCATTCTGTGCGTGGTCAAATTTGGAGAAAAGAGGAATATCCCGCTTCTGAAGCGCCGTTTCCAACCGTGCCACGGTGTCGGCCACAGGGAACTGCCCCTCCAACAGGAAAAGCCTATTGTCGTCGTAGTTCGTGGACAGCAGATCGCCGAAGGCCCCAGCAATGCGGCGCGCCAGGTTGGTGAAGTCCACCACCTCCTTGTTGGCCAACAGAGTCACACAGACCAGTTCTTCCGGGTGGGTGAAGCGGCTGAGGAAGGAAGAAAAGCCCGGCACAGAGCCTTTAATGTCCATAAGGCCGCGATGCTGATAGAATTGCCATCCTGCGACTGCCGGCATCTCCTGACCACTGGGGAGTTTCCAGGGAGTATAGACCAGCGCCCGGTTCTCGGGCTGGTGGATCAACACGGACCCGGCTAGGCCGATATCCCAGAAGGAGATGTCCTGGGCGGAGGCCCAGATGTCCGAGAAGCCCCGCAGAGCGGAGGAGTCCAGCCGCCGGACGGCGTTGCCCTCGCTGTCATAACTGGTGGCAGGTTCGGTTGGATCGATGTAAAGTCGGTCTGCTTTGAAGCTCTGGTGGACATTGTCCGTCTGGCTCACATCCTCATGATGAAATTTGACATCCAGATCTTCAGCGAAGCCGGTATGACGCAGACCGAGAAAGTCAATCTGCCGCTGGGTAACAAAGTCGTGATAACTCATGCCGCTGATTTTTTCTACCATTTCGGTGAGAAGTAGGAAGTTGGTGGCGCTTTGCGCCACCTGGGTGCCGGGTGCAAAGGAGAGAGGCGTGTCCTTGACCAGATCGACCAGCTCCGGAAAGCTCCATTTGCAGAAGGGGCAGAATCCCTCGGCCTTCCGGACGTCTGGCAGACCTGCGGCGTGACGCAGGAGCTGGCGGGCGGTCACAGACCGCCAATCTTCCGGAAGATCAGGCACATAGTTTCCTGCGGGAGCGTCCAGATCGAGTGCACCGTCCTCGAAGAGCTGCATGACCGCCACGGCGGCAAAGGCCTGCGAGATGGGACCGGCCGGCCACATGGTGTTGGCCGAGGCCAGACGGCGCTGCTTGGCATCGGATAACCCATAACCAACCACCCTGGGGACGTAGGGGGCCTGCACAATGGCCAGTGTCAGGCCGGGGATCTGCTGTTCCTCCATAAAACGCCAAATCATTTCGTCCACGCAATGCCCCAGGTAGGAGACGTCGGCACTGCCGCGCAGTTTCTTGCTTTCATGTTCATGTGTGTTCATTTTTGACCGACCTTTCTATTCCGTCCGGTGATGCCAGGCGGTCCACATACTGTAATCTGAATAATTACAATTTATACTGTAACTATAACATATACAGTATGCGCTGTCAAGAGAAATCCAGGAGGGGAAGAAAATATTTTTCATTATATTTAGATATATAAAAGACTGCAATATGGAGGTGTGCCCTCTGGATAGGGGATCGGTTAAGAGTCCTGTACTTTGATCCTTATAATTCTAATGTTATTTACAGATGATATGGCAAAAATGCCCCTATACGGAATGCCATTACATGCCGTATAGAGGCGAGTATAAAGTTCAAGATTAAAAACGATCGAAAATAGAAAGTAAGAGGAATTTTCCAATCTTTTTTAATTGGAAGGACGCATGTTCGGGTTCACTTATTCGACAAAGGAATGACACATAATGTAGAATTCTTCCTGGCTCGGCTGATGTTTCTTCTCCATTTTTTCCAAAGTGTCATCATATTGCTGTGCCTCTTCCTCCGTGATTGCCATTACAGGACTATGATAATAAAACCACTTCCTCCCATCCAGTACATGGGGGATGAGTTCTTTGACCATCATCGCTGCCGGATATTTTCCATTCTCTAAGCAAACCTGATACTTTTTGCAACTTTTAAACCCACGGCTCACATAATTGACGGGACTTCCCATTATGACAATTACATCATAGCCAAGCGATGCCGCCTGTTCAAATGAATATTCCATGAGCATCTTGCCGTACCCCATTCTCTGATACGCAGGGGCAATACAAACAGGTCCAAAAGTGAGAATTTCTTTTTCCGTCCCAGCCTCATCGACCAGTTTGGCTTTTGTATACATAATATTCCCGATCACTTGTCCATCAAGCTCAAGCACAAAATCCAATTCCGGTATGAAGTCGCTATGCTGACGCATGATATGAACCAAATAGTGTTCTACACATCCGGGAATATAAAGGTTATAAAATGCCTTCCTTGTGATTTCTTCTACAATCTTGTAGTCTGTTTCTTTTTCATTTCGTATTTTTATCATGATCGATACCCCTTCAAGTTTTTATTTGCCACATTATGCCGTATCCGCCTTAGGTGGAGGCCTTCTTTGCTTTTACTGTAGTTTTAAATGCTGGATTTGTCAAGGCGTTCCATATATGGATACAGATTCAATCGCCGCACTTTAAAATGGAATGGATTCCATACAGCCGAAAAGGGCGGAGCTTTGCAGCCCCGCCCTTTCCGGTTTGGATAAGGAAGAATTTATGAAAAAGAGTCTTGTAAGCAATTATTGGCCGCTGGCCTGTACCAGCGTCACCTCTGCGGTGAAAGTTTTTCCCGTCAGGTCGTTGACCACCGTCAGCGTGACCGTATCTCCCGGTTTTTTCTTGCTGACATAGGAGGTGATCGTCGAACTGCTGGCGATGTCCTTGTCATCGATCTTGGTGATGATGCAGCCCTGCGTGATGCCCGCGTTCGCAACGGATTCATTGTTGACGGACGCCACATACATGCCGGGGGTCAGGCCATAGAAACGGGCGGACATACTGTCCAGATACTGGCCTGTGATGCCGAGCACCGCTCTGTCCTTGACATATCCATATTCCTTCAGATTGCTGATGACGGATTGGGCGTCGTCGATTGGGATGGCAAAACCAAGGCCTTCATAACCTTCTGCCACGATCTTGCTGGAATTGATGCCGACCACCTGGCCGTACATGTTGACCAGTGCACCGCCGGAATTGCCCGGATTGATGGCAGCATCCGTCTGGATGGCTTCCATGGTGTAGCCTGTGCCGCTGCTGGTGATCTGGCGGTTTAATGCGGATACGATACCCTCTGTGACGCTGGAACTCAACTCCAAGCCACCTGGGTTTCCGATTGCCATCACAGAATCGCCTACCTGGAGATCGCCCGAAGAGCCGAATTCCGCCGCAGCCAGGCCCGTAGCCTCTATTTTAATGACGGCTAGGTCGGTGATGCTGTCGCTGCCGATCAGCTTCGCCTCATAACTCTTGCCGTCGGACAAAATCACTTTGAGGGAGCTTGCGCCGTCTACGACGTGCGCGTTGGTGATGATATAACCATCGCTTGTGGCGATAATGCCGGAGCCTTCGCCCGCTGGGGAAACCTCGTCGCCAGCATCCTCCTGCGTATATCCGCCAAAATAGAACAAATCGTTTCTACTGGTCTTCTGATAGTTCTGGATGCACACTACGGAAGGAACGACCTTTTTGGCCACCTCCTGGGGGGTCAACTGGCCGGAAATCGTGCTGGCAGGCTGGTTGCTATCTCCCACCAGCTTATTGATGGTGAACGCCGGTTCCGTGGAACTACCGGAATTATTGACGGAGATGTAACCGTTGTTGATCAACGCCACAAACCCGCCGATGGAACCCACCGAGATCATCAGGCAGGCCATCACACCCGCCAGCACTTTCAAGGCGGTCTTTTTGCCCTTAGTCATCGGCTTCTTTTCCTTCTTGGGTTTCTGCGGCTTTTGGGCGGCCTGTGCGTAGGGATTCTGATAGCTGTGGTAGTAGTCGCCCTGCCACATCACTTGGTTCTGGTTGCCACTATATTCGTGCGGGCCGTTACTGTTCGGATAAGAGCCGTAGGGATAGGCGTTGTTCGACGGATTTCCGCCGTATGCGTTGTAGGGCTGCTGCGTATAATTTGTTTGATAGCTGTTGTAGCTCGCCGGATTCGTATATGCCGGCGTGTAAGAAGGCGCCTGCGGCTGCTCCGCATGGGGTTCGCCGGGGATAGCCTGCTCTTCGCGGTGTCCTTGTACAGCGGACTGCGCTTCCGTCGCCGGCTCAGCGCTGGCCTCTGTAAAGCTTTCCTGGTACCCAGTGCTTTCTACGGGAGCATTTTCTGCCTCCACAGGATTCTCCGGGGTGTTGTTCAGCCCTTCGTTCAAAGTATTGTCCATTTCATTTGGATTATACATATCATCATTTCCTTTCCCGAAGATGTTTATCATCAGTTGGTGGTTTTCTTCATCATCCCTTGGGATCTATCGTTTCCCTTGGTGTGCCTTTATTATCGCAGTGCAATGTGATTGCTGTGTGAAAACTATTTTACGTTTTTCTGATAACTTGCCGAAGAGTAGCCGCAAAGTGAAATCCCATGGGACAAATCCCGGATTGCGGTGTTTTCCGGCGTTCAAGCGCTCAGGATAAGATGGTCGGATGCATATTTGCGCCATTTATAATGACAGGCGATATCTAAAAATAGAGGAACCATAGGGAAGATGCTTTTCCTATCTGCATACAAAGGCGGAAAAGAACGGCCTAAATGCACATTCCTTATTATATGGAGGGACCCGCCGCTTACCCATTTCTTAAATTTGCAGGGAGAATTGTATTCCTTACCAAATTGTGCTATCCTAAATTTATTGAGCTGCCGTCGAAAACAGACAGCGGTTCCATTCGAATTTCGGCCATTTTTTGAAACATAAGGGGGTTAAACAGAAATGTCTGTCAAACAAAGTTCGCGGTTTCTTTCTTTAATGCTGGTGTTTGCGCTGGTGCTGGGCACATTTTGCGGCGCAACCGCATTTGCGGCGGATACCGCAACGGTCACCATTTATCACACAAATGATATCCACGGAAAGGTGAACAGCTCCTATAAAGAGGACGGGACGCTTTCTCAGATCGGTATGGATGTTTTGAAAAGCGTCAAAGCGAATACACCAAATTCCCTGCTGATCGATGCGGGCGACGCTACACAGGGCGTTGCACTCGCCACTTACAGCAAGGGCGCGGACATCATCAAGCTGATGAACGCGGCGGGCTACGACGGCATGACGCTCGGCAATCACGAATTTGACTACGGCAAGGATGCCATGCTGTCCAACGCAAAGTTGACAAATTTCCCGGTCGTCGCGGCAAATGTGATGAACAACGGGCAAACGCTTTTGAAGGGCGTCAACAGGACAAAGACGCAGAACAGTGGCGACCTGTACGACGAAAATGGCGGGTGGTTTATCAAAGCCGTGGCGGGCAAGAAGATCGGCTTTTTCGGTATCTCCACCGTGGAGACCGCCTATAAAACCAATCCGAACAATCTCAACGGCACAACCTTTGTGGATGAAATCTCTACGGCAAAGGCGCAGGTCGCCGCGCTGCAGGCGCAGCGGGCCGACGCGATCATCGGCATCATGCATGTGGGGATCGACGCTTCCAGCAAACCCACCAGCCATGAGATCGCCCAGCAGGTGCCGGGCATCGACGCGATTATCGACGGGCACAGCCATAGCACAGAAAGCACAAAAGTAGGCGGCACCGTCATCGAGCAGACGGGCACCGGCGCGTCCAATCTCGGCAAAATGGTTTTAAGCTTTGATTCTACTGGGAATGTGACGGTTACAGCTTCCAACCTGTCCCCGGCGGAAGTCGGCAAACAGTTCAAGGCCGACGCAGCTGTCACCAAATTGTACAACAGTATGTCTGAGGCATTGGCCCCGACGCTGGAGCAGGAGGTCGGCTTTACCGAGACCAGCCTCTATGGCGGCACATATAACGGGAAAAACGTCTGCCGCGTGGGAGAGACAAATCTCGGCAGCCTGGTCGCAGATGCGATGATCTATGGAGGCAAGGAACTTGTCGCGGGCAAGGCGCAGTATCAGAACGTGCCAGTCGTCTCTTTGGAGAACGGCGGTGGCGTACGCGTCACGGTCCCGGCGGGCAAGATCACCGTGGGCGATGTGATCAATGTGCTTCCGTTTGGCAATTCCCTCTCTGTAAAAGAGATTACACCGGAGAAGCTCTATGCGGCGCTGGAAAACGGTGTGAAAAATGAAGTCAAAGACGGCGTTGTCTCCGTGCGGGGCGCGTTCCCGCAGGTGGGCGGCATGCGCTTTACGTTTGACATTGCAAACGCCGTGGGCAGCCGCGTGACCGAGATCGCGCTGATTGACGCCGACGGCAAGGACGTTAAAAAACTGGATCGTACCGACAAAACCACAAAGATTTTGCTGGTATCCAACGATTTTGAGGTCGCTGGCGGAGATGGATATACCATGTTGGCAGATCTGCCGTATGTTGCGGAAGGTTCCGCGCTGGACATCGTCACAGCAAACTACATGCGCCTACTCACCGAGCAGGGGGACGGCAGTTTCCGCTATGAATTGCAGGACCGCATTCAGATGTTGAACGGCGGCAAAGCGCTGGCGAATTATGAGGCGACCGTCCAGGTGATGGACGGAAAGAATCCGGTGGGCAACGCTACCATTACGGTGCAGGTGGACGGCGGAAAGGCCGTGCAGGCCAAGACCAATTCCGTGGGCAAGATCATTGTGAAGAATCTTCCCTCCGGTGGCCATAACATTTCCGTGGCGTACAGCGGCAAATATGGGGACATCTTTACGAACGACGTGGCACAGCTCACCGGCGGACAGGTGAATTTGGCCGCTGTGAACGTTCCGGCAAAGCAGCTTAAGGCGGTCAGCGATACCACCGCGCCAGTTTCCTTGAAAAAAGGTGCGGTTTACACGATGAAGGTCACCGTGCCAAAGGGCACCTCGCCTCGCTTTTCCGTGGGCAATGGAGACGTGCTCGGCGCAAAGGTGGTCAAGCGCTCCGGCAGCGATTATTACTATCAGATTCAGGCGGTCGGCAGCTCCGGCGATAAGACCGGCGTATACTGTACGCTTGATGGTCAGGCGGCACAGCTGCTCTGCTACGCGGCGGTGGCCTGATAGGAATGAAAAACAGCACTAATAGCCTTCCCTTTCGGCTTCTATTCAAATACAGCAGCTTAAGACTGGCGGAGGGGACCGACTGGGCGTTGCAGGGCAAAGCGTTCCGGTAATAGCGCCTTTTTCCAGGGGAATGTTCCGCAGAATATTGTACGCTGACTTCCCTTCAGAAAGATCGCGTTCCTATAAAAAAACAACCCCCGATCGTAGTTTATCATACTACGATCGGGGGTTTGCCATTTCAGGGGGAATCGATGGACTATCGCATGAAAAGGGACAAAGCGCTTTTGTGCGAAACAGATTTTGTGGAAGGAAGTTTATATCGGGACGCCCGATATAGGGACAACTTTTGCAGAATCTTTGAAACACCGTATGAAAAGGGAAACACGTTTTTGCCGCAGAGGACGCACGCTGTTCAATATGATCAGCAAACAATCACCCCACCGCCTAGAACCAGGTCCCCGTCGTAAAAGACGACGGCCTGTCCTGGCGTAACCGACCGCTGTGGTTCGTCAAAGTCCACCCGAACGCGCCCGCCGTCCAAAGGCGTTAAGAACGCCTGCGCTGGCCGGGCCTGATAGCGCACCTTTACCTGCGCGCGCAGCGGCTCTTTCAATGTATCAAACGGGATGAAATTCAGATCCTCCGCCACGAGGGAGGGGGCGTACTGGCTGCCCTCCTCGCCCAGTGTGATGCGGTTGTGCGCCGCGTCGATCTTTGTCACATACATGGGCTTCCCAAAAGAGACGCCCAGCCCCTTGCGCTGGCCGATGGTGTAGTGCGTAATTCCTTTATGGTGGCCCAACACGCGGCCCTGTGCATCCACAAACTCGCCCTCGGGTGATTTTACGCCCGTATACCGCTCCAGGAACGACGCATAGTCGTTGTCCTCCACAAAGCAAATTTCCTGGCTGTCCGGTTTATGAGCTACGCGCAGGCCGGCCTCCTCCGCCATTTGGCGGGCTTCCGGCTTGGTATATACGCCCAGAGGCATCAACGTGTGCGCCAGCTGGTCCTGCGTCATGGAATAGAGCACATAGCTCTGATCCTTGCTGGCCGGCGCTTTTTTTAGGAGCCACCGTCCCGATTCGTTTTGTTCGATGACGGCATAGTGCCCGGTCGCAATGTAATCGAACCCCAGAAGGCGCGCCTTTTTCAACATGGCGTCGAATTTCAGATGCCGGTTGCACGCGATACAAGGATTCGGCGTGCGGCCTGCCGCGTACTGATCTGCAAAATATTGAATGACGTCGCGCTCAAACTGTTCTGTAAAATTCAATACCAGGTGCTCAATACCCAACTGATAGCACACCCGGCGTGCGTCGTCGATGTCGTCCAGTGAACAGCAACCGCCTGAAGCGCTTTGCTGCATGTATGCGTCCGGACGCAGGCGCATTGTCATGCCAGTCACATCATATCCGGCTTTTAACAGCAAAAGAGCGGCGACCGAACTGTCTACGCCGCCGCTCATTCCCAATAACACTTTTTGCTTGCTCATTGCTCCGGCTCGTCCTCCGCAGCCTCTCCCAAAATGTCCGGCTTTCCCGCCGTCACATTCGGGTCAATGGGCGCTGCTTCCTCAATGTCCGCGCTGATCTCCGCCTCCTGGCGCTCTTCTTCGGCTGCGGCTTCATCGTGTGCCGCATTGACAAAGGGGGCTTCCGCAATATCATCCTCCAGCTCGTCGGCGCTGTCCGCGCTGCGGGCAAGTTCCTGACGCTGGGTTTGATCCAGATCCTCATAATAGGGGCAGACATCGCAGTCGTCGTTGCAGCCTGCGCAGGCATCCTCATCCTCTACGGGGGAGGAAATCTGATCCAGCTTGTTAAACGCCTTTTTCATGCGCGCTTCGCTCTCCTCAACGGCTTTGCAAAGCTGTTCCGCCTGCAAGTCGTCGGGGTTGCGCAAATGTTCCATATAATATTTGCCCAGCGCAACATAGG
>DBFXIC010000091.1:0-11627 GCA_048455095.1 Anaeromassilibacillus sp. | reverse complement strand
GTGGCCAGGAGTTCCCTCCTGGCCACAGCAAAAACCTGAAACACTCACACATTGTGGGTGTTTTTTATTGCGATAAATAGAAAACGTATATTCGCATACATCGCAACCGAGGAGCTTTTTTCATGGTACATCCTTCTTGCTGATTTCAAAATATACTGCTTATCTTGCCAATGAATTCTTGCTTTCTGTATTGATTAGCGTATAATAGGGGCGGAGAACTGGCATCAAAGCCTTCAAGGCTTGGGGGGTTACAAATCAAGCACTGTATATCCAGGCGGTGAGGATAAGCCAGCTGCTGCTATATGCCTTAGCAGACTGTATGGATGGTAGTTCCTTAGATATGTTTTTCCAAAAGAGCCGGAGCTTGTGTAAAGGTCATTCCAGAAAAGCGTACATTTTTCGAGCACCTGAGCGTACTCGGCGAGCGCCTCTTCACTGACCTCCCATTTGATTTGCTCAATGGCCTGCAGCCTTTCCCGCGTGGTTTGAATCTGCGCTTCCAGATCGCTTTTCGCTGCACCTTCGGCTGCCTTGAGGCGGATTTCCATCCGCTCGAGCTCTTCGGTGTAGGCTTTTTTCATTGCTTTGTAGGTTTCAAATTCCGAGGGCGCCGCATCCCGCTCAAAGGTAGCGGCGTCCTTTGCGGGCCGATGGCTGATATAGTACGCGAGCCACTGAACAGCCCGTTCCTTTTGCGAGGAATAGGGATTGACGACAAACAGCGTGCCTTCCAACAGCACGATCGGGCGGTCCTGCGAGGGAAGCGCGAGGGCCATGGGCACAAAATCCGAAACGGACGCACCGTTTGCGAAGCTTCGGCGCCCGGGCAGGAAGGAACAATACCGGCTGAAAAGATAGGACGGCCTGTCATTGACTTGAAAGCGTGCGAAGCGTACAAACGGCTCGTTTGTTTGGATGCTTGCGCCGCTTTCGGGGATTGTCGCGCACACCTCCGACAGCTGATCCAAAAGCCTTGCCAGCTCAGCTTCGCACAGCATAGCGGCAGGCAGGTCCTGCTGCATCAGCAGGAAATACTGATCGAGAAGGAAGGCAAACAGCTCTGCCTTGAGCTGGCTGTTTTCAATTCCAAAGGGCGTGATCCCCTCCCACTGCGAAAGCTCCCCCGTCCGCTCGTCCCATGCCAGAAGAAAATCCATCAGCTCCGAAAAGCCGGTGGGCATGTCCGACGCCGTAAGCCCCAGCCGGTCCAGGGCGTACCTGCTGTAGCCAAGGGTGTACTGCTCGGTTTTTCCAAGAACGGCGGCAATTTCACCCTGATGGATCACCGTCTGCCGGAAAAAAGGCCAGTATCCGTCCGTTGTTTCCCGGATGATTTGCGACTGGGTGAGCGGCACATAATACCCCTTTTCGATTGCGTTTTGCGACGCCATGCCGATGGGAAGCTCAAAGATGTCAATCTCGTCGGACTGGATGGCGATCGTTTCAGCAAACAAAGCCATGGCCTCGTGTTCATAGACCTGCCTGTGCCTGACCGGAAAATTTGGGTAGGCCTGCGAAAAGCCCTGCTCCATCCAGCTTTCCATCTGACTGCACGCTATCTCAAGGGGCCTGGAGACCATCTGCAAAGCGGAGATCCCATAAACAGCCGCATCGTCCATAAGCACCAGCGTGCCGTCCCGGGTGATGGCCTGACAGGAAGGCTGCAGGGGCGGCAGAAAGGCGACGGCTTCGCAGGCGGTTTCGCTCACAAGGTGCAAAAGTTCGTTGCCACAACAGATCAGTACCCGGTCCCGCCAGGGATCGTAGACAAGCCCCCGTGCATCGCCGAGCTTGAGCCTGTTGCTTTCAAAAAGCACATGCTGATCGCCGGTGGAAGGATCAAAGATTAGAATCTGCCATTGGGAATCGTCATCTTTTTCGAGCAGCAGCAGCCGTCCGTCTCGATAGCGGGTTATTTCAGCGACCATGCCCGGCCCCCTGACCATCTCCCGTACCCCGCTGTCCATGTCGAAACGGTAGAGTGCCGGCTGCGACTCTTCCGCCGCCAGGCACATCAGAAGGAACAGCGTTCCGTCGCAGGCCGCGCTGGTGGAAATTGCGGGCATCCAGTCCCCTTCGGCGCCCGAAAAGAAGTCCAGCATAGTCAGGGGACAAAGCGTCGCCTCTTTGCCGGAAATCTCCACGCGGTACAAAGCGCCGCTTAGCTCGTTGAGGCCATAGAGCGTTTCCCCCTCCGCAATCAGAAGATCGACGAGGGAGGCGCTCTTTTGCAGCCATTCGGGGACGGCTTTTTCGTCGGGAAGATCATAAAAATCCAAAGCTGTCTGCGGGACCTGCTCATATTGCAAACCGGTGCTGCGCAAGGAGAGGCGCTGAGCCTCCCCGGTCTGCACATCGAGGATGTAGAGGTTTTTTGAGGCGGAGAGAAGGTACGCCGTGTCGCTTAAGGCCATCGAGTGAAGGAGCTCGTTACCCCCTTGAGGGGCTTCAATGGCCGGGATGGCAAAATCCTGCGCGGCCGAAGCCGCGCCAAACAAACATGCCAAAATTGCCCCAAGCAAAATCATCGCGTACTTTTTCACGGAAAGACCTCCGCTCTGGATTCTCCGTTGACCACGATTCTGATGCGCCGCGGGAAGTGATACAAGCCTTTTCATGACGGAAAGAACCTCCTTTGCACCCTCCATTATGATTAGACACAAAGGAGGCGGCGTTTGTTACATGCAAGCTGATTGTTAAATATTTTTTACGCTCCTGGCGACGCTCATCAGGGTTTTCCGGTCCATGCTGTGCCCCTGCAGGATGAAATAGCGCCGGCCGTCGCTCCAGCACAGGCTTGTTTGCTCCTCCTTGATGATGAGGAAACCAGGACATTCCCCGATCATATACTAAAATAAATTCACAATTCTTTTTGAGTTTTTTGTCCTCACCTCCACCAGAAGCTCCCGCAACATTTTTCATGTTAACAGAGATCATGTTAACAAAATTCCTGCGGCCAAATACTTCATCGCAAAGAACTTTTAGATAAGCCTGTTCTTCATCACTAATCTGGATAAAAATAATACCTTCTTCACACAACAAGTTTCGCAGTATTTCAATGCGTGGTCGCATACGATTCAACCACATAGAGTGTTCTATTAAGTCCTCATAGTATTCGTTCATTTCGTCTATGTTATATGGTGGATATATAGATACACTTCACCTGTCCAGCATACTTGCTTTCCAATGCTTTTAATGCCAGCAGATTATCACCGTGGATCAGCATATTCTCGGTGTCCAGATCAGCCGCGGTGTTGGAGAGAGCCGTATTTTCAATCAAAAGCCTCGGCTCAACACGGATCGGCTCGTCCTTCCCGTACCAGGTCAATTCCAGTTTATTCGCCATCGTTTTCCTCTCCTTCCTCTGCGGGAGCAGGAAGTTTGCCGGACTGAGCTGCAATTTTCTTTTCCTGAGATTTTACTCTGCGTTCCAGTTTCTTGATATCTTCGGCAGGAGGGAGAGCCTCCGGTTTGATTCCACGCTGTCCCAACATTTCGCGGACAGAGAGATTATTCTGCACATGTTCCCCAGTGATGGCGTATTCCCCCTGCAAATCCTTTTCTTCCACATTGTAGTTGGTCATTTCTGCTGCCAGATTTTTCGCAGCAATAGAAAGGGTCGGCAAGAAATCCGCCAGGGGCCGGTTGTCCTTCACGCCCAACCGGCTCTTCATTTCCTGTGTTGTATAGCCGCCAAACAGAGCCTGATCTCCCTTGGAGCGGATACGGCCAAATCCGGCATCGTCAACGCCACGCTCATAAATATTCTGAGACAACCGTTTTTCGGATTCACGGAGCCGACCACGAGCCTGGGTTCGCTCGATCAGAGAAATGCGCTCCTCAATGAGTTCCTGCTTACGGGTCTGCAAAGCAAAATAGCTCTGTGCAAAAGCAATCTCTTTCTTTTTAGGATCTCCATTCTGTGCAATCAGATAACAGGCATAGCGGGTCAGCATATAATCCTTGACAGGTCTGCGCCCACCCTTACCGATCTCTATCATTTTCGTGACCTCACGAAAATGATCCATAACCTCAATACCACTTGTTTCACAGGATTCCATTGCACGAATAATGGCTTTATCAAAATTTTCCCATCGCTCATACCCTAACAAAGGCATCAGTTCCCGGGCAAACCAATATTCAATATTTGCTTCTTCGTGATGATGTACAACTAAATCGAACTGTTGTTTCGTCAATTCTACACGCTTTTTATCCATTACACTTCCTCCGTATGGTCTGTGGTTACATCCGGAACAAATTCCAGGATATCGTCCACTCCGCAATTCATCGTACGGCAAATACTTTCAATGGTTTCCAAAGAAACGGAACCGTTTCGTTTCAGACGGGCAATGATATTTGCGGAAAAACCCGCTTTCTTTTGCAGTTGAGAAGTCGTCATATCTTGTTCTATCAATAAGTGAAACAGTTTTTTATAGCTGACAGCCATAATAGCACCTCCGCATGTGATCACAATCATCTTGAATAGAATTGTATCATGTATGCGTGAAAATTTCAATCTATAAGCACTCGCATTTTCCCATGCCAGAAATGGAATGGGAGTTTTTTATTTTTATCCTCATATTCCGCTGTTCCTGTGGCCGTAAGGTGGAGGACAAAAATTTCGTGAAAGCTTCGTAAAATCGCGGCCCTCATGTCCAGTGGGTACAGAAGGCTGTTCAATGAGACACAAGTTTTTCTACGGCAGCAAGCCGAAATTCACCGATGCCGATAAATCTATGTTCTCCCATGGAGTCTTTCGCTATCACAGGCTGCTCCTCACCGTTGACGGAAAGCCTGTAGGCATCACCCGCCATATTGACCCCCGATGTGTCCCTTTGGAAGGTCGTTCACGGCACTTTCGATGCTGTGTTCAGCAGCTACGAGGAGGCAATGGAATTCTGAAAGGATAGGTACCGCGACCTTGACGACAAGCCTATACGGTAATGAGATACAGCATGACGAAATACAAGTATCATCCGCTGGTTGATAGCGATACTGATGGCAGAGAAAAAGTTCCGATGTTCTTCTCCACGGACGAAAAGGCTGTGGCAAAGTCCCACGAATTGTATCTGGCTGAGATCGTACTGCACTACTATCGGCTCCACGCCAGGACAGCCCACAGCAAGGCTACGTATAGTCGCTACGACATTCATTGCCCGGTCTGCGGTCATGTGATGGATGCCATCAGCAGCCACATCAACGAGCATACACGAGAAGCGACGCGGAATAACGACCGGTTGTCCATGACAACCAGTACCATGCGTCCGGTCGTCTGCCACGCAAATCCCCCAACCGACGGCACTTTCCCATCCGAACAAATCCAGTCACAGCACGATTCAACCGGACGAGCAGGGATTGGATGCCCAACGGAAGATAGAATTCGGGACCAAAAGGTCGCAGGTTCAAATCCTGTCACCTCGACCAAAAATTCGTCTGAAAACTACGGTTTTCAGGCTTTTTTGTTATCTGATTTTGCCAGATTTTCTCTCCGAAATCTCCCGTTTCCTGACCAAATCAGGATTCCGGCGGACAAGCCCCCTTTCGGCTGCAATCGGACGACAACTGATAAAGGTGGATTGATGGAATTGCGTGTCTGGTTTCGGCGCCCCTTTTCGGTCAGGGAGGTTCATTGGCAGAAGCGGGCGGAAAAGGGCGGGCGGAATAAGAAAAAAGGCCAGGCTTGTCCTTTAGGTTCATGGTGTCAATCTTTACTCATCCTCATCTGGAAAGTATTCTTCCGGCATATCCACATGCAGCTTTGCTCCATTATCAATAAGCACCGCTACTTCATCTAACAGGTTTTCGCGAAGGTATGCCATTCCAAACGGCGATAAAACCCGCACCCTCTCCTGCAAAGATATGATCTCCCATAACCGAGGAGCATAGTCAGCTTTTCGTCCTTGCGTTTGGGGGCCTTCTTGCCATCAGGAGCCGACTACTCCGCCGCAGAGCGGGATTATCGCCTTGGATGCCCCTCTACTATATGAGCCTCCACCTCATGTACCGAAAAATTGCTTTTTACACGTTCCGCCATTCCGGGCTTGGGGGTGTCTACCCTTCAAGCTTCAGGAATATTCTTTTATCATCAGCTACCCAAAAGCCTTCTCCGTTGCAAAATGAGAAAAAGTCAGCCCGATGGCTGGCCTCCTGTCAAAGAAGCCACATTGTGACGATGCAATGTGGCTTCTTTGACAGTCCGAAAGGCCGACGCAGCCGGACTTTTTCGACATGCTGGGTCTTTTTGATACTTTCCTCTTGACATGCCCGGCCGGGTCTGCTACAATCATTTCATAAGGCAACCGGTTGCATCAAAGATTCAGACCGGAGTTTTGAGGAGGACCGTCCATGGCCGCTACCATTCATGACGTAGCCCGGCTGGCCGGCGTCAATTCTTCCACGGTGTCGCGCGTACTCAACGGCAAGGCCACCGTGATGGAGGAAACACGCGAAAAAATCTATGCCGCCATGCGTCAGTTGGATTATCACCCCAACAGCCTGGCCCGCAGCCTGGCCAACGGGCAGAGTGGCGCCATCGGCGTGGTGGTAGACGCGGAGGACGCGGAAGCCTTCAGCAACGTGTTTTTCAACCGTAGCCTGTTTGCTGTGGAGAAGGTGGCGCAGGAGCGCGGCTATCATGTAATTCTGGCAAACGGAGCCAAGCATGCGGGCGGCATGGGCAGTATCGAAAAGCTGATGCTGGAGCGTAAAGTGGACGGACTGATTCTGCCACCCTCCACGGTGAAGCCCTCGCTGCTGAAAAAGCTGAGAGATTTTCCCTGCGTGGTGCTGGGCCAGCCCGAAACGGCGCACCATGATGTCAGCTGGGTGGATGTAAACAACAGCCAAGGCGCAGAAATGGCCGTGGCGCACCTTCTGGAGCAGGGCTACCGGCGCGTGGCGTATCTTGGCGGAGAGGGGCGGACGGGCTTTAGCAAGCGCCGTGTGAAGGGATATGAAAAGGCCCTGCAAAAGCAGGAAGCCTTGATTCTTCCCACGGATGGAACCGCCGAGGATGCTCAGCGCGCCGCCCTGGAGGCGCTGCAAGGTCCTGCCCGGCCGGATGCCTTCTTGTGCAACGACAACATGACCGCCTTTGGCCTGCTCAAGGCTGTCCGCACAGCGGGACTGTCCGTGCCTGGCGATATAGGTGTGGTCACCTTTGACAACTATCCGCTGGCGGAGTTTACCGACCCGCCGCTCACCGCCGTAGACGTGGATACCGCCCTGCTGGGCGAACAGGCCGCACGCCTTCTGTTTCAACACATCGATCATCATACGCCCAGCCAACAGGTTTTGTTGGGGACCACGCTGATTGACAGAGAATCAAGCCGCAGGATGTGAACGCATATGAACATTGCCGCTATTGAACATGTCCCCGTGTTGCTGTTTAGGCAACCGATTGCACGAAATACGATCCGCTTCCGTCTGCTGACGGCCCGCAACGACATCGAACGGTGCAGCCTTGTCTGCTGGAAGCGCTCGGAACCATTGCACAGAACCGAATGGCCCCTGCAGATCCGCACACAGGACCAAGCGCACGCCGAGTGGACCGCGGAAGTGACCTTTCCGGAGGAGGCGCACTACATCAAATACTTTTTCCGCCTGACGGGCCTTTCAGGCGAGGAACGTTTCTACTGTGAGCACGGCGTTTCGGACGGGGAACCCGCATCGGGCTTCTTCGAGCTGCTTCAGGTCAATACCGGCGATGTGATCGCGCCGCCCGAATGGGCCATGGGCACGGTATACTACCAGATCTTTCCCGAACGGTTCGTCCGCAGTGGCACGACGGCGCATTCCCATCCGCTGGACCCATGGAATGCCCCGCCCACGCGGGAGAACTACCTTGGAGGCGATCTGACGGGCATCTGTCAAAAGCTGCCTTACCTTGAGGAGCTTGGCGTGGACTGTCTCTATCTTACGCCCGTCTTTGCCGGGGATTTTAACCACAAGTACGCCACCACCGACTACTTTGCCATCGACCCGGATTTCGGAACCGAGGAGGAACTCGCGGCTCTGGTACGGCAGGTCCATGAGCATGGCATGCGAGTGCTGCTGGACGGCGTGTTCAACCACACAGGCATCCATTTCGCCCCCTTTGCCGACCTGATGGCCAACGGCCCGCGCTCTCGCTTCCGCGACTGGTTCTATCCCAAGCGGTACCCCATCACAGTGGATGCCGCCTGCTACGAATGCGTGGGAGACTATCCCTTCATGCCCCGGCTGAATACCGCCAACCCGCAGGTACAGGCTTTCATTCTGTCAGTGATGCGCTATTGGCTGGAGCGCGCGGGCATCGACGGCTGGCGGCTGGATGTGGCGGACGAGCTGGACCCCGGCTGCGTGCGGTATCTGCGCCGTCAGCTTCGCGCCGAATTTCCCGACGCGCTGCTGCTGGGTGAAACCTGGGGCGATGCCACCCGCATGCTCTGTGAGAACGACCAGTTCGACACCGTGATGAACTATCTGTTCCGTGACGCCATGGTGGATTATTTCGCCCATGGGGCGATTGACGAGGAACAGCTGGACGCACGCCTGGGGCACATGCTCATGAAATACCCACAGGAAACGGCGTTGTGCCTCTACAACTGCCTCTCCAGCCACGATACCACCCGTTTCCTCACCGAGGCCGGCGGCGAGTGCTGGCGGCTGAAACTGGCTGTGGCGTTTCAGATGCTGTTTCCGGGCAGCCCCGCGGTGTATTACGGCGAGGAGATCGGCATGCAGGGCGAAAATGACCCCGGCTGCCGGGCGGGCATGACCTGGGATGGGATGGACGAAGAGCTGCTGACGTGGACGCGCCGTTGGATTCGTTTCCGGCATGAACATGAGGTCATTCGCAAGGGAAAGTACCGAACTTTGCTTGCGGACCGTCAAAAAGGGCTGTTCGTCTTTGAACGGGCCACGCAGGAAGAACGCATCCTCGCGGCGTTCAACCGAAGCGGCCAACCACAGGACTTTGCGGCGGCGGGCGGAACCGTTACGGTTCCGGCGCACGCCGTTGAGATCATCATTTCATAAAAGGAGGAAGGAACCATGTCTACCATGAAAAAAATTCTGGCGATCCTCTTGAGCGCCGTCCTCGGCTTGGCGGCTTGCACAGCGCTCGCAGAATCGTCAGAAACCCCTGTGACCATCAATTTCTGGCACCATTACAGCGCACAGTCGGCGGAGAATGAGACGCTGATGAACGACCTCATTCCCAAGTTTGAAAGCGAAAACCCCGGGATCAAGGTCAACGCCGTATCGCATGAGTGGGCGGAGCTGCACGATAAAATCCTCGTGAGTGCCAGCTCTCAGAGCCTGCCGGACGTAGCCCGCCTGGACATCGCCTGGCTGCCGGAATTCCAGCAGATGGGCGTGCTGGTGGCGCTGGATCAGGAAATGCCGGACTTTTCCGAAGTAGCCGGCACCCTGCTGGACAGCGCGTTGAGCACCGCCAACATCGGTGGCAGCTACTACGCCCTGCCCCTGAACACCAACAGCAAGATCCTGTTCTATAACACCGCCATGCTGGAGGCTGCGGGCGTGGAGGTTCCCACCACCATGGACGAATGGGTAGAGGCCGTGCGCAAGCTCTCCGGAACCAACGCCAACGGCCAGCAGATCTGGGGCTGGAACGAGCCAGCGCTCAGCGGCTGGAACATCTGCCCCTTCATCTGGAGCTTCGGCGGCAGCCTGACCGACGAGGAGCAGACCGTGGCCACCGGCTACATCAATTCCCCCGAAACCGTCAAGGCGGTAGAAACCTTCGCCATGCTGGTGCAGGAGGGCGCGCTGACCGGCTTTAACAGCGGGGATATTCCCATGACCGACGGCTTTGGCACCGGACGTTACGCCATGATGCTGGAAGGCCCCTGGAAGACCGCCGAGCTGGCGGGCGCCTATCCCGACGTGGCCTATGGCACCGCCTACATGCCTGCGGGCGAAGGCGGCAGCATCTCTGTGCTGGGCGGTGAGGACATCGCGATGTTCAATACCGCCAACCGCGAGGCAGCCTGGAAGTTCATGCAGTTCATGACCGGCGAGTACGCCGAGACCGCCATGGCCAAGTGCGGCCAGATTCCGGTCAACAAGGCTGCACTTGAGAGCGATACCGTCAAGAATGCGGATTACGCCCCCTTTATCCAGGCCATCGAAACCGCCAAGGCGCGCCCCACCGTCGCTGCCTGGAGCGAGATGGACAACGAGCTGACAAACGCCATGACCGCCGTGGTGAACGGCGAAAAGACCGCCCAGGAGGCTATGGATGAGCTGGCCGTGGTCTTTGACGAGCTGCTCAAGCCCTGATTCCATCATACCCGACGCGTGAAATAAAGTCAACCAGGCGGGGCGGCGTATCCGCCCCGCCAAACAAAAAGAGGGAGGCGATCGGCCTTGGTGCTTAAATCCAGATGGAACCGCGTCCAGCTGGCGCTGCTGCTTTTGCCGGGGCTGGCGGTGTTCGGCATGTTCACGGTGTACCCGATCTTTCGCCTGCTGTGGATGAGCTTTTGCGACTGGAGCTTCGCCTCCATGCTGGACCAGCCCTTCATCGGCCTGGCCAATTACCGGGAAGTCCTTAGCGACGGCACCTTCTGGACGGTGTTTGTCAACAGCGTGGTCTATACGCTGGTCACCGTGCCGGGGCAGATGGCGCTGGGGCTGTTCACAGCCGTGCTCATCAATGGCATCAAGCGTTTTGGCGTCACCTTCCGGGTGATTAACTATCTGCCGGTGATCACCTCATGGGTCATCGCCTCGCTGGTGTTTCGCTACGTGTTCAACACCGAGGGCCTGCTCAACTACTTCCTGACCAATGTGGTCCATGTGACCTCCGCCAATGTGCGCTGGCTGGACACGCGCTGGAGCGGCCTGGCCGTGGCGATGATTCTGGGCATCTGGAAAGGCGTGGGCTGGAACATGGTGGTGTTTCTGGCGGCGCTGCAGCAGGTGCCGGCCGAATTGTACGAGGCAGCCGAGATCGACGGTTGCGGCGCATGGAAAAAGTTTGTCAGCGTCACGCTGCCCTCCATTCGCGGAACGGTGCTTTTTGCCCTGATCATGCTTACCATTGGCGGTTTCAACGTATTTACCTCGATCAAAATGATCACCGGCGGCAAGCCCGCCCATCAGACCGACACGCTGCTGACCTGGATGTATTACAAAGCGTTCAGCACCGGCAAATTTGGCTACGCGGCGGCGTTGAGCTTCATCATGGCGCTATCCCTGGGGCTGCTGGCCATTTTACAGTTCAAAGCCATGCGCAGCCGTGACGCATAGGAGGCGGAGCATGAAAAGCAAATCCCTTCGCAGGCTGCGCGCAAACATCCTGCGCTATCTGCTGCTGGCAGCAGGCACGGTGATCTGCGTGCTGCCCATGGTGTACATGATTTCCACCTCCCTGCGGCCCAACGGCGCGCTCTACGAGTACCCGCCGCGCTTCTTTCCCCGCTGGGAGGCGCTTACCCTGGAAAATTACGAATACATTCTTTCGCAAAGCAAGTTCTATTTGAATTTTCTCAACTCCGTATTTGTTTCCCTGTCCTCGGTGGCGCTGGCGGCGGCGGTGTCCTCGGCCATGGCCTTTGTGATGGGCAAGTTTCACGTTCGGGGCAAAAAGCTGCTGTTTGGCTTCATCATCCTCACCA
>DBFXIC010000090.1:0-8385 GCA_048455095.1 Anaeromassilibacillus sp. | reverse complement strand
TATACTGTAATTTGCTTTGCATTGCAATGGAAAACCCCATCTGGTCACGGCAACCTGAATTTCTAAATGGATTAGCTGGCCAAAACGAAGCGGTCTGCCCCCTCGATACAGCACTTTGCGCATGTCAATCAGAGCAATTGCCGTTCGTCTCTTTTTGCAGGTGGTCCCTTACATTTTTCAAATTTCATAAAAATGATCGGATATTTGACAAAAAGCCCTTGACAAGTGTAACTGTTCCTGTTATTATTACAGTACAAACTGTTACAAATTAAGTAACAGAATAAATTAGAGACGCCTTTTAGAGGTGAAACTGCTTCTGCTACCACGAATGAAAAAGGAGACATCTATGATGAAACAGATTTCCATTCTGCTTGCCATCGCTGTCAGCTGCCTGTTCCTTTTATCGGCCTGTGCTTCTGTAAACGATCATCCCGCATCATCTATTTCCGAAGATTCCGCCGTAGAGGAAAGCACTCCTGGAGAAGCCTACCATCAAATCACAGCCGAGGAAGCAAAACAAATGCTTGATGAAGGCGGTGTAACCGTGGTTGACGTCCGCACAGCAGAGGAATACGCCGAGCAGCATATTCCCGGTGCAGTCCTTGTGCCGAACGAATCCATCGGGGATGAACCTCCCGCTGAGCTTCCCGATCAAGACGCTGTGTTGCTGGTTCATTGCCGCACAGGGGTCCGGAGTAAACAAGCGTCGGACAAGCTGATAAAGCTTGGGTACACACAGGTCTATGATTTCGGCGGAATTGTGGACTGGCCTTATGAGACGGAGAGCGGCGAACCATCAAGATGAAACGCGTCGTCAGAACACACTCTTTTAAGGAATTTGGTTTCGTATGTATAGGCTCTCTGCTAAAACCATTCGTCAAAAAACATTCTATAGGACAATCAATTCTTATAAACAATCAGGAGGTAGTAAAATGTCAGTCTTAACAGTAAACAAAGATTTTGAAGAAACCGTGTTACAGTCCTCTTTGCCTGTTGTTGTAGATTTCTGGGCGCCCTGGTGCGGCTATTGCCGCCGCCTCTCCCCTGTTGTCGACCGGCTGGAACAAAAATACGGCGAAAAAATAAAGGTGGTCAAACTCGATATTGACGAACACCCAGAGCTTGCGGAGCAATACCAGATTCACACCATTCCCACCCTGCTCCTATTCCAAAATGGAAACGCAAGTGAGCAGCTCGTAAATCCACCTTCACAGTCCGCGATTGAACAGTGGCTGGGGGACTACGGCGTGAAATCATGAAGAAAAATGAAAGGCGATCCGTCTACATTTGCATCCATTTTTCATATAGACGGCGGCCTGATGATATAAAAGAAGGGAACTTATATGGACAATCGAGTGTATGATACCGTCGTCATCGGCGGTGGCCCAGGCGGCTATACCGCGGCTCTTTACTGTGCAAGAAGCGGGTTATCCGTTTTGGTTTTAGAAAAGCTGGCTCCCGGCGGCCAGATGGCGACCACGGGCCAGGTGGACAACTATCCCGGTTTTGAGGACGGGATCGACGGCTATGAATTGGGCGAAAAAATGAAGAAAGGCGCGGACCGGTTCGGTGCGGAAACCTCCTTTGCAGAGGTAACCGCGGTCGATCTCTCCACACAGCCAAAGCAAATCACCACGACGGACGGCGTAGTCCTGGCAAAAACAGTCATTCTTGCAACAGGAGCTTCGCCGCGTGAATTGGGCCTTCCGGAAGAAAAGGCGCTGCGCGGCCGGGGCGTGGCTTACTGTGCCACCTGTGACGGTATGATGTATAAAGACAAGACTGTCGTCGTAAACGGCGGCGGAAACAGCGCCGCCGAGGATGCCCTGTTTCTCTCTAAAATCTGCAAAAAGGTCTATCTGGTTCATCGGCGCGACGCGTTGCGTGCCTCCATGGTCTATCAGAAGGCCTTGGAAAACAGCCCAGTTGAATGCCTTTGGAACCGCCGGATTGCTGAAATTCAATATGACCAAAGGGTGACCGGCGTTAAATTAGAAGATACCCAAACGGGCGAACGCACTATCCTTCCCTGTGATGGCGTGTTTGTCGCCATTGGACGGATTCCGGATACAGAACTGTTCCGCGGCCAGATTGAAATGGATGGTCAGGGATACATCGTTGCGGATGAAACGACCCAAACTAGCGTTCCCGGTGTATTCGCTGTGGGTGATGTCCGCACAAAACCTCTGCGCCAGATCGTGACAGCTGCTTCGGACGGCGCCGTCGCATCCAAATTTATAGAAGAGTTTCTGAGACAATTGGGATCGGTTTCCATTGCATGAGGTAATTATCAAAGGATGCATCTCATACATATCAAAAGCAGCGTCTTTACCGGATTATCCCGACCGGTAAAGACGCTGCTTTTGTCCCGTTTCCCCTTGTTTTTGCAACTATTTCTCCTGCAAAAAACGTTGTTTTTCCTCGCTCGTAACATATTGTTTTGCAACATGTCGTTGGAAGCTATCGAATTCTTTTAAAATCTTTTCTGCTTCAGCAGAAGCAGTAGCATTAAGTAACAACCTACCAGCAAAAGTGAAAAATTATATCGGGAACGCAGCAAAAGCAGGAACCCAGCCACGGCCAGCGGCAGCAGCGTTAGTACAGAAACCGCCGTCACCACGCGGGCAGCGATATCCTCCCGCCATTTTAAACAGAGCAGCGCGTGTAGCGCCTGTCCGCCGTCGAGCGGGTCCACCGGCAAAAGGTTCATCGCTCCGATCAGCAGATTGGCGGCCGCAAACTTTCCTGTACCTGCCCCCAACAAAATACATCCGCTTAAAGCTGCCAGATTGGCGCAGGGACCTGCCAGGTCAACCGCTGCCTCCTGTAGATAACCGTGTGGCTCCCCTTGCCGGACAATTGCCGCACCGAATGCGTTCAACCGGATGGCCCGGGGCGGTTCCCCAACCAGAAATAATACTGCCAAGTGGCCGCATTCATGCAGCACAGCCGCTGCAATCCCTGGTATAGCCATTCCGCCGGTGTCCAACAGCAAAAAAAACGCTAGAACCGCCATGAATAAAAAGCCAATGGTCACGCGGCAGTTCCCAATGAAGAACGTCACGACTTCGCCGTGCCGGTATCGCTGCTGCTCTCCGGTTCCGAGGACTCCGGCGCAGAGGAAGCTCGGGGAATCAATTCTAAAATTTTGGTTTTGACCTGATCCGTCTGTTCTTCGGCCACAATGGTATTGTTAACATTTTTTACATACCAGTCGCGCACAGCGGTATAGAGATCCCCACCAAATACTTTTAAGGCCAAAGCCGCTACAACTAGAGCGCCGCACACCGTGACCTGAACAACTGTCAGCAGCCAGGAACTCCGGCGTTTTGCCTTTTTTTGCGGCGGTTCTTCCAAGGAGTCGTCTAGCCCTCGCTCGGGAGAAATCCGTTCCGCGCCCTGCATGTCCCTTTGAAACTCTTCATCGTAATAAAATTCATCCATTCTTCCATCCCCCTGTCTTTGATTGCCTGTACACTATATGCACGCAAAAAAAGAAAAAGAACGAATTTCCCGGGCCCTTTCCGCTTGCGGCTGTCAACGAGCGGTGAGGAAAGGCAAGTCCTTCGGCGTTTTGTAGAAAGGGGTATCATGGAATTGGACGATCTTCATATGCTGTCTGTTTAATCGGGTGCTCTTTGGCTATTGCCGAAAACACCGTAAAAAACAAGCGCCGGTTCAAAGATTAGCCTTTGAACTGGCGCTTGTTGTATTTTAATGTGACCTGCGCACAACCGTGCGCCGGACTTATTTCTGTGTTTTCTTCTGGATGTATGCGTCGATGGAAGCAGCCGCTTCCTTGCCGCCGCCCATCGCCAGAATCACCGTCGCCGCGCCACTGACCGCGTCGCCTGCAGCGTAAACGCCCTCGCGGGTGGTTGCCATGGTCGCGTCGTCCACGACGATGCAGCCCTTTTGATTGGCTTCCAGTCCCTCCGTTGTGGAGCGGATCAGCGGGTTCGGGCTGTTACCGATCGCCATGATTACACAATCCACGGAGAGCTCAAAGTTGCTGCCTTCCTTCGGGACGGGCTTGCGGCGTCCGGAAGCGTCCGGCTCGCCGAGCTCCATTTCAATGCACTCGATGGCACGCACCTTGCCGCTCTCATCGCCGTGAATTGCCACCGGATTACACAGCAGCCGGAAAATCACACCCTCTTCCTTTGCGTGGTGAATCTCTTCGTTTCTGGCGGGCATTTGCTCTTCCGCGCGGCGGTATACAATGTACACATTCTCCGCGCCAAGGCGCTTCGCGGTACGCGCAGCATCCATGGCCACGTTGCCGCCGCCCACCACCGCCACGTTTTTCGGGCGGATGATCGGGGTGTCATACTCCGGTTTATAGGCCTTCATCAGGTTCACACGGGTGAGAAACTCGTTCGCGGAATAGGTGCCCACGAGGCTCTCGCCCGGAATATTCATAAAGCTCGGCAGGCCCGCACCGGTGCCGATAAACACCGCTTCATAACCCATCTCGAAAAGCTCGTCCACAGAGAGGACTTTACCCATAACCATATCGGTTTTGATCTCCACACCGCGCTCTTCCAGCCCGGAGATTTCCTTCTGCACGATTTCCTTCGGCAGACGGAACTGCGGGATACCGTACATCAGCACGCCGCCGGCGGTATGCAACGCCTCAAAAACCGTCACCTCATAACCGCGTGCATTCAACTCTCCCGCACAGGTCAGGCCGGCCGGGCCTGCGCCCACGACCGCTACCTTGTGGCCGTTGGACGGGACCTTCTCCGTCTTTTCCTTGCTGTTCTTCATATGCCAGTCCGCAACATAGCGCTCCAGACGGCCAATGCCCACCGGTTCGCCTTTGATGCCGCGCACGCAGTTGTGCTCACACTGGTTTTCCTGCGGGCAGACGCGGCCACAGATGGCGGGCAGGGCATTCATGGTCTTGATGACCTGATATGCCTCCTCCATCTCACCTTTTGCCACATGGGCGATAAAATCCGGGATTGGCACGCCCACCGGGCATCCGTTCACGCAGGGCTTATGCTTGCAGTTCAGGCAGCGCTGCGCCTCTTCCCGTGCCATCTCATCGGTATAACCCAGCGCGACCTCTTCAAAATTCTTATTCCGGACGTCCGGCGCCTGTTCCGGCATCGGCGTCTTTTTCGGCGTCATATTAGGCATTGTTCGCACCCTCCATCAAACGGCAATTGAATTCGCGCGTCGCTTCCTTTTCCTGCTCGTTGTATGTACGCAGACGCTTCATCGCCTCGTCAAAATCGACCTCGTGTCCGTTGAAGTCCGGACCGTCCACGCAGGCAAATTTGGTTTTCCCGCCCACAGTCAGACGGCAGCCACCACACATGCCTGTGCCGTCAATCATGATCGGGTTCATACTGATCATCGTTTCGATGTTATATTCCTTGGTCAGGTTACACACGGCGCGCATCATCGGAAGCGGGCCAATCGCCACAACAAAGTCGTAGCCGGCGCCATTTTTGATGTTCTCTTCCAGCGCGGCGGTCACAAAGCCCTTGTGTCCGTTGGAGCCGTCATCTGTCATCAGGTAGAGATTGTCGCACACAGCACGCATTTCCTCTTCCAGAATGATGATGTCCTTGTTGCGGAAACCGGCGATGATGTCCACCTGCACGCCCATGTTATGCAGCGCCTTGGCCTGCGGATATGCGATGGCACAGCCCGCGCCGCCACCGACGACCGCCACCTTTTTATGGCCTTCCAATTCGGAAGCCTTGCCCAGCGGTCCAATAAAATCGAGAAGCGCATCGCCCACCTCGAGCGTATCCAGTAGGAGGGTGGTCTTGCCCACCTTCTGATAAATGATGGTAATCGTGCCCTTTTCACGGTCATAATCCGCGATGGTCAGCGGAATCCGCTCGCCATATTCGTTTACGCGCAAAATGATAAACTGGCCCGCCTGCGCCTTCCTGGCGATGAAGGGAGCTTCTACAGACATCAGCGTCATGGAATCGTTCAATCTGCGCTTTTCTACAATCGAAAACATGATACTTCCCTACTTCCTATATAAAGCGATCAAAATAGTTACAGACTCCATTATATCGGATGCTTTTCCATTTTTCAATATTTTTTGCAGTAAAGCGCGAAACCGCCCGCAGAAAATCCGTGCGCTTTGTGGAAAATTTTATGCAGTCTGCCCACCTCTTTCCTGCATATCCAAAGTCTTCCAGAAAAATGCGCATGACCGCCGCAGAACGCAGAGCGCCCATGCGCTCCACGTTTTCCGCGGCGGTCCCCGTTTCAGGCCGCGCCGCATCCCTACAGGATAATGCAGATCAGCCCATTGCAGCCTTCGTTGATGATGCGCTCGATGGTTTCCCGCACCTTGTCGCGCGCGTCCCCAGGCATCCGGTAGAGTTTGTTGTGCAACCCTTCGTTGACGAGCTCGTGCAGGCTCTTGCCAAAAATATTGGACTCCCAGATCTTGCCCGGGTTCTCCTGGAACTCCTTGAGCAAATACATGACCAGCTCCTGCGATTGCTGTTCGGAGCCGACGATCGGTGTTACCTCGGTGGTGATGCGCGTCTTCATCATGTGGATGGACGGCGCGGCAGCCTTTAACCGGATGCCGTATTTTCCGCCCTGCTTGATGATCTCCGGCTCTTCCAGGGAAAGCTCTTCGATGCCGGGCATCACAATGCCGTATCCGGTGCTCTGCACCTCGTCGTAGGCGTCCTTAATCTTGTCGTACTTCTTCTGCATCTCTGCAAAGCGCATCATACAGTCAAGCAGTGCGCCCTCGTCCTCGATGGCCAAGCCGGTCTTCTCCCCCAAGACCTTATAAAACAGGTTTGGTTGCAGCCCTACGGAGATTCGCGCGTGTCCGGTACCCAAATCAACTGCGGAAGTCCTGGCATACGACACGTACTCGCAGGCATCCACCTCAGAGACCACATGCTCCACCTCGCGAATACGGGCGATCTTCCCCGCGGCCTGCTGGATGGTGGAATAGAGCGTAGTGCGCAACCAGTGGTCCTTTTCCAGTGAGGAAACCCAGTGCGGCATATCTACTTTGATTTCTTTTACAGGGAACTCGAAGAGAATCTTTGAAAGGATGGTGCGGATCTCGCCCTCTTCCAGCTCTAGACAGTTGACTGGCAGCACCGGTACCTCATACTTTTTCTGCATGGAGGCGGCAAGCGTTAGCGTCTCCTCCGAGCTTGGATAGGTGCTGTTCAGCAGAACAATAAAGGGCTTGTTAATTTCCTTCAGTTCGGAGATGACGCGCTCCTCGGCCTCTTCATATTCAACGCGTGGAATATCGCTGATACTTCCGTCCGTCGTCACCACCAGGCCGATGGTAGAGTGTTCCGTGATGACCTTTTTGGTGCCGATCTCCGCCGCCATATTGAACGGGATCGGCTCGTCGTACCAAGGCGTCATCACCATGCGGGGCATGTCGTCCTCAACATATCCCAGTGCGCTTGGTACGATGTAGCCCACACAGTCAATCATGCGCACAGCGAAGCTGGCGTTGCCCTCGATATTGACGGTGACAGCCTGCTCCGGCACGAATTTTGGCTCGGTGGTCATGATGGTGCGCCCCGCGGCCGACTGCGGCATTTCGTCAATGGCGCGGTCTCTGCGGTAATTTCCATCTATGTTCGGTATGACAATCGTATCCATGAAGCGCTTGATAAAGGTGGATTTGCCGGTTCTGACCGGACCGACAACCCCGATATAAATGTCCCCGTTGGTGCGCTCCGAAATATCATGATAAATATTGCGTTCTTCCATTTTACCTCCCCCTCAGGCAGAGAATTTGTGGGTGTATTCCGTGTAAAATTTGGCGGTTACATGGGGATCAGCAGCATCCCCCTGCTTTCCACGAACTCCCCGGCGAGGTCGTTTTCCTGCCGGATGGCGTCCATGGACGTGCAGTACGCCCGCGCAATGTCCCACAGGCTCTCGCCCGGGTCCGCGTAATAGATGCTGAGCGCGGCGGTGGTATCCCTGGCACGTGGCCGGTCCTCGTCCGCGCGGACCTCTGAAATGATCTTCAGACTGCTCTGGGTGACAACCTCCGTGCTCAGGCGCAGTTCCGCTTTGATCTCCATGCCGTCTCCGGTAATGCGGTAGCTGATGCCAGCCACGCTGAGCCGCGGCGTGCACTTGACGCCTTTGGGTTTCTCCGCGCCCCACGGATGGGCATATTCAAAATCGATCATACGCTCCGTGTAGAACGGACGGTTCTCGTTGTTGGCCGCCAGGATGCACACATTAAATTTTCCCTTGTAGACAATCTGTCCGTCCTGTTCCGCAGCGGTGACGGCGGAGAGCTCGTTCCAAACGTCGAACACCTTGGCGATCCCTGCCCCTTCCAGAGAAATACTGCTCTTTTGGATGGTGGAATCACTCAACAGCTCCACCACCTGTTCCAGCGTC
>DBFXIC010000089.1:0-2994 GCA_048455095.1 Anaeromassilibacillus sp. | reverse complement strand
GATCATAGTCTACGGCAATAATATTGGACTGAGGATAACTGCGGCGCAGCTCCTTGATAACGCCTTTTCCGACAACGTGGTTGGGCAGACAGCCAAATGGCTGGGCGCAGACAATGTTTTCGAACCCGCCCTCGGAAAGTTCGAGCATCTCCGCCGTAAGCAGCCAGCCTTCGCCCATCTTGTTTCCGTAGCCGATCACATCCTTCACAAGGCTCTTGATGTGCGCATAGGAGGCCGGCGCATAAAATTTCGGTTCAGTTTTGACGGCGCGGATCAACGCGTCCTGCATTTTGGTGGCGTACTCCATCAGCAGATTGACCACCGCGTATTTCGCCTTGCTTCCGCCGTAGAGTTTGATGTCCTCCAGCCGGTTGTCCACCTTGAACTGGACAAAGGACATCAGGCCGGGCACATTGACCTCGCACCCCTGCTCCGCGAGGAAGTCCTCCAGATGGTTATTGGCGAACGCGGCATATTTGACGTAGATTTCCCCGACGACGCCGACTTTGATCTTCGGCGTCTTTTGGATCGGGATGGAGGCAAAATCCTTCACGATGCGCAGAAGGTTTTCCTCCTCCTTTTTCAAGCCCATGCCTTCGCTCTGCCGGAATTGTTTGCACAGCTCCGCGGTCCATTTTTCCACCATGCGCCTGCTGGCGCCGGGTTCCGTCTCATACGGCTTGACTTGGTTGTTCAGCAGCATCAGCGCGTCGCCGTAAATCACGGCGGCGACCATTTTCCGGATCATCGGCAGGGTGATGGAAAATCCGGGATTGTGTTCCAAACCGGAGAGGTTCAGCGAGATGACCGGCACCTGATCGAATCCCGCTTTGTGCAGCGCCTTGCGCAGAAGGTGGATGTAGTTGCTGGCGCGGCAGCCGCCGCCGGTCTGTGTGATGATGAGCGCGGTGCGGTCCAGATCGTACTTGCCGCTTTTGAGCGCGTCAATGAACTGGCCGATGACCAGCAGGGCGGGATAGCAGGTGTCGTTATGTACGTATTTCAGCCCTTCCTGTACGATGTTCGGACCGCTGGTGGTCAGCAGTTCCACCTTATAGCCGCAGCTGCGGAACACGTCCACAAACAGCTCAAAATGGATGGGGAGCATCATGGGGCACAGGATGGTGTATTCCTTCTTCATCTCCTTGGTAAAGAGAAGACGGCCGGTTTTATCAAACTGTAATTCTGCCATAACATTTTCCTTTCGGAGGGGCTTATCCCTCCAGAGCGGCGAACAGGCTGCGCAGACGGATTTTGACTGCGCCGAGGTTCGTAATCTCGTCGATCTTGATCTGCGTGTAGATTTTTCCATGGGATTCCAAAATACTGCGCACCTCGTCCGTGGTGATGGCATCCACGCCGCAGCCGAACGAGACAAGCTGCACCAGGTTCATGTCCTTCTGGCTGCCGATGTATTCGGCGGCCGCATACAGACGGGCATGATAGGTCCACTGGTTCAGGACGCCCACGGGGAACTTCTTTTCCCTGGCGCTGACGACGTCCTCGGAGATAACGGCAGCCCCCAAACTGGTGATCAGCTTGTCGATGCCGTGGTTGATCTCCGGGTCGAGGTGATACGGGCGGCCGCTCAGAATGATGATCGGCTTGCCCTCCGCGCGGGCCTGGGCGATCATCTCGTCGCCTTTGGCGCGGATTTTTTGCATGTACGCATCGTATTCCGCATAGGCGGCCTTGGCGGCCTGTTTGACTTCTGGAAGGGTGATGCCGTCAAAGTACTGCGCCAAAATCGCCTGCATCTTCACAGGGAAGTCGCGCTTGCGGTGGATGCCCACATAGTCGTGGATAAAGTTTAATCCTCTGAGGTCTGCGGTGTTCGCCGCGATGACCTCCGGGTAATAGGCGACCACCGGACAGTTGTAGTGGTTGTCGCCCAGTTTTTCATCAAAGTTATAGGACATGCACGGATAGAAGATGTTTTGGATGCCGTCCTCAACCAGCGCGCCGACATGGCCGTGCATCAACTTGGCAGGGAAGCAAACCGTATCGCTCGGAATGGTGCTCTGCCCCTTGATGTACAATTCACGGGAGGAGAGTGGAGAGGGGATCACCTCAAAGCCGAGTTCGGTGAAGAACGTGTGCCAGAATGGCAGCAGCTCATACATGTTCAGGCCCATCGGGATGCCGATCCTGCCGCGCGGTCCCTTCGTCGGGGTATAGGAGCGCAGCAGATCCAGTTTAAAGGCGTACATGTTCTGTTCGCTCTTGCTGGAGCGCTTTGTCACCGGCTTTTCGCAGCGATTGCCGCCGATGAACCGGCGGTTGCCGCCAAAGATATTGATGGTCAGCCGACAGTTGTTGTTGCACAGGCCGCAGGAGGTGACCCGCACCTCATGCTTGAAGTTTTCCAGCTCTTCCAGGGAAAGCAGGGTGCTTTCCTGGTTCGCTTTTTTCATGGAGTAGAGTGCCGCGCCATACGCGCCCATCAACCCGGAGATATCCGGGCGAACCACATTGACGCCCAGCTCTTTTTCGAAGACGCGCAAAACCGCATCGTTCAGGAATGTTCCGCCTTGTACAACGATGTTTTTGCCGAGCTCTGCGGCGGAAGAAGCGCGGATGACCTTATAGATTGCATTTTTAACAACGCTGACGGACAGGCCCGCGGAGATGTCCTCCGTGGTCGCGCCATCCTTCTGCGCCTGCTTGACCGAGGAATTCATAAACACCGTGCAGCGGGAACCGAGGTCCACCGGATGCTTGGCAAAGAGGCCGAGCTTTGCAAAGTCCTGGATGCTGTAGCCCAGCGTATTGGCAAAGGTCTGTAGGAAGGAGCCGCATCCGGAAGAACACGCCTCGTTCAGGAAGATGTTGTCGATCGCGCCCTTGCGGATCTTAAAGCACTTCATGTCCTGCCCGCCGATGTCGATGACGAAATCCACGTCCGGAAGGAAATGCTTGGCCGCGGTGAAATGCGCCACGGTTTCCACAATGCCGCAGTCGATGCCGAAGGCGTTTTTGAGGAGTTCTTCGCCG
>DBFXIC010000088.1:0-2948 GCA_048455095.1 Anaeromassilibacillus sp. | reverse complement strand
TGATAAAGGCGCCCAAACTAATGGGGAATTTCGGAAGCCGAATGCGCGAGATCGCTTTCGGAGCGCTTCTGTTCAATGGGATTTCAGCAGCCTTGCGAAACTTTACAACTGGACTGCAGAACGCCCTCCGCCAATCCGGCGCATTCGTGACGACCATGTCCAATCTGAAAGGCGCAGCCCTGAACGCCACGGCGCCGCTTGTATCAGCTCTTACGCCAGCGCTTACCGCTCTCGCGAATGCGGCAGCGGTGGCGCTTTCTTATCTTTCGAGGCTGTTCGCATTTTTCACAGGGAAAAGCATCTCCGGGCTGAAAGCTACGGCAAAAGCGATGGGCGGTGCGGCGAGCAACGCAAAAGAGCTGAAAAACAACATGCTTGGAATCGATGAACTTAACGTGGTCGATTCTGGGGCTTCTGGCGGCGGCGGAGGCGGGCTGGGGAATATAGAACCCAATTATGACTTTGAGGGGCAAAACGACTTTCTGGATACCTTGATGGCCGCGATAGAAAGCGGCGACTGGGCGGGTGCGGGCATCCTGCTTGCGGACAAGGTAAATAGCATGGTGGAAAGCGTGGATGCTTATTCGTGGGGGCAGAAGCTGGGCACGATACTGCAAAACGGCATTGTCTTCGGATATAGCTTCCTTACAACCTTCGACTGGAACGGACTCGGAGCCAAGCTGGCCGGGTTTGTTAACGGCCTTCTGGACAAGGTGGATGGCGCACAGCTTGGCGCACTCTTCGCGGCAAAATTCACAATTGCGATACGCACACTCGGCACATTTCTCGCGAACCTCGATTGGGCAACATTGGGCACACAGCTCAGCAGTTTTGCGATTGGATTTCTCTCGGCGCTTGCGGACGCTTTACAATCTGTGGATTGGAGCGCTATCGGCATCGGCATTGCAACAATGTTGACGACCATCGACTGGGCCGGGGTGATCTCTGCGGTGTTTGAGGTCATAAAGGCCGCATTCCCTATTCTGTTGCCCGGACTGCTGGCTTTCATAGGAATGCATCTGGTAAAAATGATCGGCAGTTCGCTTTTGAGCATGTTGATTACATCCGCGGGGCAGAGCATTTCGACATTTTTCTCCACAATGCTTCCGACGGTTCTTTCTAACCTCAGCACTTGGCTCACGACGATTATTTCCTCTATCGGTCTTTGGCCGATTGCGATAGCGGGGCTGGTCGTGCTTTTCATCGCGGTGGTGAACCAGTTCGGCGATGCTATTCAAGCGAAATTGCAAGAGGTGGACGCGTGGCTTCAAGGCATTTTCACGCGGGATTGGAGCGAGACTTTCGGCATCCTGGGCAATCTGCTGAATGCATTTTTTTCGAACGTAAAAAACATATGGGATAGCATCAAGTTGGTATTCGATGGCATCATCGACTTTATCCGCGGCGTGTTTACGGGAGACTGGGAACGCGCATGGAAAGGAGTCAAAGAAATCTTTGCCGGTATCTTTGGTGCTCTAAAGGCGGTTGCGCTCGCGCCAATCAATGCGATCATCGGTATTCTAAACGGTCTAATCGACTCCATCAACTGGGTCATTGAGAAGGTCAACGGCATATCGTTCACAAACCCGTTTACCGGGAACACGGTAGGCTTTAACTTCCCGAGTATCGGAAAAATCCCCTACCTGGCCCAGGGCGCGGTCATTCCGCCAAACCGGGAGTTTATGGCGGTCCTGGGCGATCAGACGTCCGGCCGAAACCTTGAAGCTCCGGAAGATTTGATTCGCCAGATTGTACGGGAGGAAAGCTCAGGTGCGCCAATGTCTCTTGAGGTGGAGCAGCCCATCCAACTCCTGCTTGATGGAGAAGTGATTTATCGGACTGTAACGCGCATCAAAGCGAACCGCGGCGCGGCGGTGAGCAGCAAATTTGCAGAAGAATATTAAAAGGGCGGGTGAGAAAATGGCAAGCGGAGCAGGATATATCTATCTTGGTGCATCATCTGATACCAGCAGAACAAACTACGCGATTGCTCTACCGTATCCGGATTTGGATAAAGCGGCTTTTGAAACGTCCCGCATGGTGGACAGCGCACGCAATGCAAACGGCGAAGTGGTGGGGCGGCAGGTAGGCCGCAGCGTACATAAGCAAAACCTGGCTTGGTCCAAAATGGACAAGGAAAAATGGTGGGAAATGAACCGCTGGTTTGAGCAGGGACATTTTACTTTCTACTGCCACTACTTCAATCATAACTTCGGCCGCTGGGAAACGCGGCTTTTTTATTTGGGCGACGTGAAAACAAACCCTTATCTGGTCGACCCCGTAAGTGGGGAACCGGCATACTACCTTAACGCGTCGTTCAATGTCATTGACTGCGGGGTGGTGTGATGCAGCAAACATCATCTTTGTATCAGGCGGCGGTGCAGGAGCAGATTGCGCCGCAAGGATACATCCGCATCACCTTCGGTCTGACGGACACCGACGCGGCCGCGACCTGCGCGCCGCCGGAAACGGCGCCAGGCACATTCTACTCGCGCCCAGACACGATGCTGCTGGAGGACGGCACGCCGCGTGCAACCTACGCCACCTTTGAGCCGGGGCGCATGCTTGCCGACGGCTCGCAGTTGATCCCGCCCAAGCCCGGCTCCGCCGACCTGCGGCCCGAGGGGTTTGTGTCTGCGGCGCTTTGCGGCGCGGACGGCGCTTTTGCTGCGGAGGACGTTCCGGGCATTGTGCTGACGTTTTCCAAAATGCACACCGTGCCCGGTTTAACATTCACATTTGACCCGACCTGCGGGGACTGGCCCGAGGAAATGCACCTGACGGCCAGCCGGGAGGGAGCCGTATTTTTCACGGCGGATTACACGCCGGACGCGGCCGTATACACCACGCCCGACGCCATCGAGCGCTTTGACGCGCTGGCGTTCACATTCCCGCGCATGACAAGGCCGTACCGCCGCATGCGGCTGCAGCAGCTGATGTTCGGCTTC
>DBFXIC010000087.1:0-12480 GCA_048455095.1 Anaeromassilibacillus sp. | reverse complement strand
TTTGATTTTCTTGAACGTGTGAGCGATTGGGTAAAAGAGCATTATCCAAATGGCGAGCTTTACGGCGGCTTCTCCCGGGACCGCATCCGGGCTGTGGAATATGTAGACGAAGGACGGTATCGGTATACGCTTGCCTGCTCGCAAAACAAAAAGGGAATTGCTGCGAAGCGTGCCCTATGGGCTGAATTTTTCGATGAAACCTTTCACCGAAAAGACATGGACGCCGATGCAGAAAAGCAAAAAATTCTGCGCGATATCGAGCAGGGAAAGGCAGCGGCACGCGAAGGCGCCGCCGCGCCCGATAAGGAGGAAAACACTATGCTGATATACAGAGACCCAGCCACGGGTTGGCTGTACCGGGTAAGCCCGCAACCGGAACACGGCTCATATGTGATGCAGTACCGCGACCCTGCGAACAGCGCCACCTGGAAATGGTGTGCGAATTGGAATATCGGAAACATCTATCGCGAAAGCCTGGAGGAAGTTTTGGAGGCCCGTGCGAAACGCGACGGCTGGGAGCTGGTGTCCGGTCCGGCGGGCATCGAGCCGCCGGAGGTTGTGGAGGGGAGTGGTGAAGAGAAAGACACTCCTGTTTTTCCTGAACGTCCTAAAAAAACAACAAAAGCCCAGAAGTTGAACCTGCGCTGCCTCTGCGTCACCTGCAAACGCGAGGGATGTTGTGGCCATGAGTGCAAAAAGGAATTCCCATCTAATGCCGATGACACTTGCTTTACTCCACAATGCCCTGAATATTCGGCAATACGAATAAGAGATGAGGAAATGGAAAAATGCAACAATCAACCTGCCCCGAATGGGGATGCTGCTGCGACCACGTCCGGGAGTGCTGCGCCGGAGGCGGCGGAAACATCGACCACCCCGATGGATGCAAACACCTTGCCGGCCCCCGGCTGCCCTGCGGATGCTGGCAGTGCGACACAAAGCCTGTCCGCTGCTGGGCCTGCCTCTTTGGAAGCGGAGCCGGAGGCCACGCCCTTTGACTACTCCGGGCTGGACGATCAGACGGTGGCCGATCTTCATCTGGCTGAACGGGAGTACTCTGGCGGTAAGAAGATGGCCGAGATAGGGCTGCGCCGGATGGCCGATGGTGTGGCAATCGCGCATGATACGCTGTGCGGCACCGTTGTCCACAATGTGGACAACGGGCAATTCGCCCAGAAAGAGGACACCTTCCGCCGCTGGTGCGAAAGCATCGGCGTTGGGAAAAGCACAGCCTACAAGCTTCTGCAGGTCTCGAATTTGTTCGAACGCAGCACACCACGGGAGCAGAAAGTGCTGGAGGAGTTGTCCCCCTCTCTGCTCTACGCCGCCGCCCGTCCATCCGCAGAGCCAGAGGCCGTTGCAGCGCTCAAAGGCGGCGATATCACCACACACAAACAGTACAAGGAGCTGGAGGCCCAGCTGAAAGCCGAACGCGAGGCGCGGGAGAAGGCCGCCGCGGAAGCGGAAAGCCTGCGCTACGCCAATGATGCGCTGCGCGACGAAGCTGCCACAGCCCGGGCACAGGCAAAGCATGCGCAGGAAAAAGCGGATGCACTGGAAACAAGGCCGGTGATGAGCGAGCTGTTCGATGCCAAGGAGCGCATCAAGGAATTGGAAGCCCGTCCTGTGGAGGTAGCTGTTCAGGAGCCAGACCCCGCCGAAGTGGAACGTCGAGCCGGTGAAAAAGCCCGGGAAATGACGGCCATGCTGCAAGCGCAAGTGCGTGGCATGCAGGAAGATCTGGACGACGCACGGAAAACCATTGACAGTGCAGAGAGCGCCACATATATGGCGGCAGCGGAATTTGCAGTAAATGCTGCGCAGGTACTGAACGGCATTCGGGCCTCGTTTTGGGCAGTTGCGAAAGAACTTTCCGATGAAGATTTTTCAAACGCCGCGGCGCCGCTTCTTGAAGCTGCAAACCGCATCGTGGAGTTCGAATGGGATGATGACGAGGAGGAACAAGAATGAGCACTATTATCAAAACAAATTATGTCGCTGTGCAGCTCGCTGACCGAAACCAGCCCGGCATATACAGCGGTCGTGAATATACGTATATTGCGGACAAAAGGCTTGCTGTGGGCGATATCGTCTATGCAGACACACGCCTGGGCGGTACTTTGGCCAAAGTCGTGGCGGTGGACGTGCAGGAACACACGATTGCTCCGAAAATTCGCCCGCTGCTGAAGCATATCACCGACGGTCCGCTTCCGCCGGATAAGGTTCCTCAGCCACGTCCTCAAGCGGTCACGCAAATGACACTTGGTTGAAAAGGGGTGAATGATGTTGATTGTTGTTAAACTGCTGAAGCTGGATATTGAAAATTTTCGCGGCATAAAGAATTTTGTGCTTACTCCCGACGGGCGCAGCGTCACCGTACAGGGGGCCAACGGAACCGGAAAAAGTACGTTGATGGCGGCTTTCCTCTGGCTCCTGACGGGTAAGGACGCACAGGGACGCGAGAACTACAATGTGTTTCCGCTGGGAACAGACGGGAACCGCCTGTCCGGCTGCAGTCCTACGGTGACGGCTACTCTCTCAATGCCGGACGGGCGCACGCTCATTTTGCAGCGTTCCATATGCGAACGCTGGACGAAACGTCGCGGGAGCGCCGAAACGGAATACAACGGTGACGAGACGCGCTATTTCATCGACGAAGTTCCCGTGAGTGCAGGGGAATATAGCTCCGCCGTTTTCGGTATGTTTCCGGAAAAGCTGCTTCCGTTGCTGCTCAATGCTGTCTGGTTCTCGGAGCAGACAAAGGACTATAAAGAGCGGCGCCGCCTTCTGCTGGAGCAGTTCGGTAGCCTGCAGCCAGCGGACGTATTTACTGCCAATCCCGAGCTTTCCGACCTGGAAAGCATGCTGGGGACGCATTCCGTGGATGAATTTTCCCGAATCTGCACAGAACGTCGCAAGCGGTATAAGGATTCCCTGTCGGCATTACCCGCGCGCATCGACGAAAACCGAAAGCAGCTGCAACCTATGTCCGACGCCGGGGACATCAAAAACGAGCGCAGCAAGCTCAACGTTGAAATTGCCAAACTGCAGTACGAGATCGAGCACACGACCGCAGACGCTGTGCAGCGGCACAACCAGCAGGAACTTGAAAAAGTACGGCAGTATCTGGAGATGATTCCCAATAAGCGCCGCGTGCTGGAGGCATCCGGTAATGCGGGATGGCTGGAAGAGCACAACCGTCGTGTTGATGACGCTGCCCGCGGAAAACAAAATGCAATGTGCCGAGCGGAAACGCTTGCCGCAGAACTTCGCGTCTTGAATCGGGAACGGGACCACCTGGCTGCTGAACGTGACCGTCTGCGGGTTGAATGGGTGGAAGTGAACGGGACAGTGCCCGACATTGCGCAGACATGCCCGACCTGCGGACAGGCATTGCCTGCGGAACTGGTGCAGGAGGCGCAGGAGAATTTTAACGTTTCCAAATCTGAACGGTTGTCGGATATCGCGGCCAAGGGTGCCAAAGCCGCTCAGGACGTGGAAACAATGGAGAAAAAAGCGGCACGCTTGCGCGAGGACCTGGATACATGCGAACGCGCGGCCAAGGCGGCAGCCGCAGCCTATGATATGGTGATCGCAGAGAAGCCTCCTGTAACACAGATAGGACTTTTCGCGGAACTGGATGCGGAGGAAAAGGAGCTGAAAGCCAGAGCTGAAGAATTGCGGCAGGCAATCCAGGCCAGCGCCCAGGCGGCCGAACAGGTTGTTCAGGAAAAGCGCCAGAAACTGGCAGACATGCAGGCCCAATCCGATGCAATGACCTCACGGCTGGCGGAAATCGAACGCAATGCGGCTCTCGAAACTCGTATCCAAGAGCTGGAAGCAGAACAGCGTGACACTCTTCATCAATTGGAGGAAGCGGAGCGCGGGCTGTCTATGTGCGAGGAATATACCCGCACGCTGGTGACACTTCTGACCGAGCGCGTCAACAAGCATTTTCCCACGGTGCGCTTCAAACTGTTTGAGCAGCAGAAAAATGGCGGTCTGCGTGAGGTCTGCGAGGCAATGGTGGACGGCGTTCCTTACGGCGCTCTGAATACCGCGTCCAAAATGCAGGCGAACGTGGAGATCGTGCAGGCATTCAGCCGGGCGGCGGACATTTCGCTCCCGTTGTTCCTGGATAACCGGGAGAGCGTTACCGATTTGACGCTTCCGGATGAAATGCAGGTCATCAATTTGAATGTGATCCCCGGCGAAAAACTGGGGCTGAAAGGGGATTAAAATATCATGGCAGAAAATAACGGAATCGCAAAAATGCCGGATTATCGTACTATCGTGCAGAAAACAGGGGCCGCATACATCCCATTGGTGGAAAAACAGATTTCCAACGGTGGCTCGGTGGACCTTTATCAACATCTATGCATGGAAAACGCGCTGACAATGATGCACGAAACAGCCGTTGGAGCGGGCCTTGAGGGAATCTCCGCGCTTCAAAAAAGTGAAATCATGCAAATTTTGCAGCAGGTGGCTACGCTCCGCTTGAACGCATTTTCGAGACCGCGGGAATGTTATTTCCAGACGCGCAAGAAAAAGCAGCCGGATGGGAACTGGACAACCTCCATCGAAATGGGCATCGAGGGGGATGGCAACGACGTCATTCTGAGAAACTTTGGCCATGGCGTCGAAGAGGTATATCCATATTGGGATGTTCATGTAGATGATGAATTTACTTATCCCGTACACCACGGAATCGACGTAGAGCCGCCCACCTGGAAACGCTGCGGCACTGGAAAATATGCCCGCGTCGTCTATCCTGTACGCTTCACGGACGGCACAGTGCGCTATTTCATCAGTGAGCGCGCTGAAGTCCGTGCGAACTTGGTCGCGCATATCAACAACAACATGATGAACGAAACCTTCGGCATTGCAGAAAGCCGTTACAAGGCCACGCTGCAGCAGAAACAGCAAATTGATGCGCGTAAGTCCGAGCTGAAAGCTCTGATGGATGGCAAGGACATCGACGAGATCCTCGACATTCCTGAACTGAAGCCATACATTTCCCCCGCTTGGATGGAGGGGAGCCGTGAGCGGATGATTTTGCGTAAAATGCGCAACAATGCGGTCAAGCCTATCCCGAAGGATTTTGCAAATGAACTTTCCTTGTCCGCCTACTACAAAAGCATGGCGGTATCGGAATCCGACAACACCATCGACGCCGAATATCGTGAAATTACTGATATGGATGCTCTCCCATCCGGCCCGCAGGAAGTAGAAATGCCACCTGCGGCACCGCCCCGCTCCGAGCCTGCACCTGCACCAGTGGAGCCAACCAGCAAAGTAGAGCAGGCGGCCTCGGCGGCTCCGCCCGTTACCGCCGCTCCGTTTTAACGGTGAGGCTGTATGGAAATAAAGACACTGGCCAGCGGCAGCACAGGCAATGCATATCTGGTGGGCGATGGAACCACCACGCTCCTGTTGGAATGCGGTATCTCAATGCGTGAGCTGATGCGACGCAGCCGGTTCACGCTCTCCCGGGTAGATGCCTGCCTCATCACACACGAGCATGGCGACCATGCACGGGCGGTTCACGACGTGATGGCACGCGGCATCCCGGTTTACTGCAGCGAGGGGACGGCCGCCAAGCTTGGAATCTCCGGAGCCGCCGGTTGCAATTCAAAAATTTGGCATATTCATCGCTTCGATATCGGCACTATCGCCGTGCTTCCCTTTTCCATGTATCACGATGCCGCCGAGCCATTGGGGTGGTTACTGGAATCCGTTCACACCGGTGAGCGACTGGTTTTTTTAACGGACACAAGCCGAGCTGAATATGTTTTCCCTCCACTCGACCACATCCTGATCGAGTGCAACCACATGGGCGCCGAAAGTATGGAGGATACCAATGCATATCAAGCACAGCGCGTAATCGACAACCACCTAAGCTTACAGGAGTGTATCGCTTTTCTGACACATCAAGACTTGCGCCGCGTGCAGGACATCCGATTGCTCCATATAAGCCGCCGGCACGGCGACCCCGACGCTATGCGCCGGGCCGTCGCCGCGGCCACCGGAAAAAGAATCATCATTGCAGAGGAGGAACTATAATATGGCATACATTGAGCACGATCAGTTGGACGCCCAACTGAAAAAATTAGAGAATGTCTGCGCCGAAAATGGGTTTACGTATAAATTTCTTCGGGACAAGTATCCCGTCCGCATCATCATAACGCCGGACGGTACCATGGATGGCCAGATGAGCATGTTGGACAACCCTGTGGGATATAACACCAAAGGCTCCGCACTGGCATTTGTTTTTGTGGATGGCGATGTATATCTCAACCCGGGAAAAGAGGGGGGCCTGTCTCTGAGTAAGCGCCTGCAGAACAAACTGCGCACCATCGCGGAAAAGGTATATTTCAATTACCTGAAGGTTTTCTTCATCGACACTTTGGAAGCAAAAAAAATGGCGGATAAGCTGCACAATTCCGATGCGGATGAATCCCACACGCAGGACCCCGAATTTGAGGCCATAGGAGACGGGGAAATTCTTGCCGATGAGAATGTCGAAGCCGATGGAAACAGCGCTCCTACGGCCGCACAGGCGGATGCATCGGACGATTCCGCCAGCGGCAACGATAACGAGTAAAGCGAGGACGAACAATGCCGGACGACGCCGAAAAATCAAAATACATCCCGATGTATTATTCGTACATCGAGCAGCTTGGGCTGCTGTCTCTGGAACAGGTCGGCGCTCTGGTTATGGCGCTGCTGGTGTATGGCCGCGATGGTACTCAGCCCGATTTCCCAAAGGATGGGAACGTATATATGGCATTTTCTTTTATCGCAGACAATTCGATGCGCGCTGAAATCCGCCGGCAGGAAATTGTTGAAAAGCGCCGGGAGGCCGGACGTATCAGAGCTGCATCCGCAGAAAAAGATGAAAGCGGACGCTTTGTCCAGCAAAAAGCCAGCAAAAAACCAGCACTTTCCAGCAAATCCAGCACCGACCAGCAAATCCAGCTATACAAAGACAAAGACAATAACAAAGACAATAACAATAACAATCGTCGTATACGCGCGCACGCGCACGCATACGCGAACGACGACGGGTTCGACGATAGTTGGTCAGAGAGAGAACGGGAGATCGTCGCCTTTTGCCGTGAGGTGGTGAAGGACATAAAGCCCGAGCAGGAACGAAAGGTCCTTGCTGCCGCCGATGGTATGGAGCTGGGAATGGTCCTGGACGCTATATCCATCGCCTACGAAAAAGGATGCAGTTCTCCCGATTATATCGTGAGCAGCATTGAGTCGCAGCGTCACCAGCCTGATCGCCGCCCCGGAAAGATATAATACAGCGCCCGCCCGGCCAACCACCGGGCGGGCATCGTCAAGGAGGACAGTATGGAAAGAGTGATTTTTGAGGTCCCGGGGAAACCGCAAGGTAAGGGGCGCCCCCGGGCCAGTGTTGTGGGGGGCCACGCCCGCATGTATACCCCCGCCGGCACGGCTTCGTATGAAAACAGAATCATGCTCTGTTACCAGCAGAGACATGCCGGTGTTCGATTCGCACCACCGATTATCTTGGAGGTAAATGCATATTTTGCAATACCCAAATCCTATCCGAAGAAAAAGGCTGCATTGTGTAGCCAGAATATCCTCCGTCCCACATGCAAACCGGACATGGATAATATCGTGAAAGCCGTAGCCGACGCATTGAACGGTGTGGCCTACCGCGACGACAGTGCCATCGTAGAGCTGCGCGTGGCTAAGCGGTACGGAAGTCCGGAGCGTCTTGTGGTGCGTGTATCAGGGGATCTCGAACCAGAGGAGGAAGTAGTGGAGGGATTACATCATGGTTAAATCCAGAGAAGATAGCATAATCGAAATTTGGGGTACGAAGTATATAAACCGCGATGTAAATCGTCTTCAGGAGGACATTTGCGCGACGATTATCCAATGTGAGCCCGGGAACACTTCGGGCGATTATATCGTCGAAGTCGTGCGGAAGGAGCATCCCGACCATGAATAAGAAAAAACATTGCCACTCAGAAAGCACGCGACTTGGGAGAAGACAGGATGTAGCAAAAAGCTGCTTCAATTGCGAACACTTCTTGTATTGTGGCGATGGAGATCATGTTTGTGATCTTGAGACTTCAGCAGGTGCTATCGTGCAACCACTCATCGACGAATGGGACCCTACAGAACACTTTTTTTATTGCGGTGGAAAGAAATGGAGGTGTGGATATGCCGATTAAGAACTACACCACAAAAATAGACGTATTCGAAAGCCTAGGAGAAATACAGGGCGCGCTTGCCCGGAACGGCGCGCGCAAAATCATGGTGGATTATGACGACCGGGGACGGCCCGTAGGAATTACTTTTGGTTTGCAGACAGCGCAAGGAGGAATGCTGTTTCAGCTTCCCGCAAACACGCCGGGTGTTATGGCTGCTTTTGAGCGGCAGAAAATTCGACCGGACGCCGAGCAGGCGGAGCGCACGGCATGGAGAAACATTCGGGATTGGATACTGGCGCAAATGGCGTTTGTGGAGGCGGGCAACGTACAGGTGGACGAAGTGTTTTTGCCGTACATGACGGATGGCAAGGGCCGCACACTGTATCAAGTGTACCAGCACGGGCAGCTGATGCTCGGGGACGGCCAGCGCCGGGAGGATGCACAATGAAAAAGCAATGCATAGTAAGGACATTCCCGGCGAATTACACAAACCCAACAGCAAAACTTAGAGAGGCATTAAATCAAGGCTGGATTGTGGTGTTTTCAACTCCTTTTGAGTGCGGCGACGGAAAAAAGGGAACGGAATATATTTTGGAAAGGGAGGAAGATTGACGTGGCTGAAATTTCAGTGAAATTTTCCGAGTATAGAGCATGTGTCGTGAAGGGGAAAAATGCCCTATTTCATCGTTGGGCTGACAAAGCACAGACTGTGGGAGAATCACCGCTGCGTGGCGGACATTCTTCCGGCCAAGTCTGGCTTGTGGTTGGAATCATAGAGTACGAAGACGGCACAGTGCATGAAGCATATCCGTATGAAATTAGGTTTTTAGATGGGAAATTAAATGAATACTGTTTCGATGAACCGCGCCGGGAGGAAAGGGAGGAAGCATATGTTAAGTGATTTTGATAAAGCTGAAATCCGCGTGCAATATCGTGATGCCGCAGACAAAAGAAAGCAGATCGGCATTCTGGCCGACCTATATGCATGCAGCAAGGAGGATATTTTGAATGCCCTGAATCTGGATACTGAAAATGACACTACGGTAAGGTCTGAGCCCGCTGCACAAAAGAAAAAACGCATTGTGCGCAGCTACGATCAAGCGGTAAAAAAGGATGTCGTAAAGGCGATTCTGCTGGATGGTAACACGCATGAAGCTGTCGCGGAGCGCTTTGGCATTCCACTCAGCACAGTGACGCATTGGGTGCAAAGAGCTAAAAAGGCACAGGCAAAAGTTATGGCGGACGCCGATGCAATTGCGAAGGCTCCGCTTCCCTCGGCTTCGACAAAATGTGAGAAAGAGGAAAGCGAGCGCAAGGCACTTGGCATGTGTATCATACAGGAGCTTCGCGCCGGAATCAACGGCCTGCACGCTTTCATGGATAATTTCGCCGGCGTGGATATCCTGAGCGATGACGAGCGCAGCATACTCGATCGTATCCTTCATACGGCATCCGGCTTTGCTGATGGGTTCGAGACGGGAATTGCTCTTGCAGAAAAGGCGCAACAAAGGAATAACTTTGTGGAGGACGACCCATGCAAATCTTGATAAATCTGGCGGTCTTGGCCGTCGCACTGGCGGTTGTGGCCACGCTGGCCTGCATTGCCGCGGGGAGGGATGGGCGATGAAATCCGTTCGCCCGCTGGCGGTTCCACCGGTTGCGTATATAGAAAATGCAACTGCAGATGCTGTTGTAGATGTGATTTATCCAGCGATGACATATCGCAAAGGGTACACAGAGTTCAAGGCCGATAATTTACCACGTCAGGGCCGTGTGGAGTATATATCGCCACGCGGGTGGGCCACTCTGATGCTGCTCTTAAATGCGGACAAGCATCCGCTATACCGGGAATCATTCTGGATTCTGAAAAGATAGCACGAGGAGGCGAGAATCACGGAGGCTGAAGAGAAAAAAGAGCGGCTGATGAAATATCTGTCGCTGAAAAAAGAAAACGAAAACCGCCGTGAACGCCTGGCACGGATGAAAGCCGGAGCTGAGATACACGGTCGTACTTACGAATATTTGAAAGATTCAGGAGCTCCCGGACGTGAAAGCGGCCGGGTAATCATAAATCCAGCCGCACCACGGCTTATGCCACAACATACCGGTTCCGGCGGGGATGCGATGGCTAAATCTGTAGAGCAGTATCTGGAATATGAGAAAGAAATCTCTCCGCTTATCACTGCCAATGACAAGGAAATCGCATGTATCAACGCAGCAGTTCATGCGCTGAGTGATCCCATGGAAAGAGAAGTTTTGCGACTGCGCTATTTAGACGGAGACGGGGATAGTTACCGCCTTATGAGGTGGCGAGAAGTGGCCATTAGAATTTACGGAGATGATGATGCAAAGGATATTATTTCCGCGCAGCGTCTGCACGATAAAGCATTATTGGAGATAGATTTCGTATAAAATGTTGTGAAATGTTGTTGTTTGTAGTGCTTTTTGCGTGCTATCATTAAACCGTCGAAAAGCGAGACGAAAGCCGAGCTATTCACAGGAATTTCGCAAGGGCTGCCTTCGGGCGGCCCTTTTGTTATGGTCACGGTCGCTTTGCGAAAGGAGCGCAAAGTGGATTACAAAAATCAAATATTCAATATGGATTGCATTGCTGGAATGACGCTACTTCCAGACGGATGTGTAGACATGGTACTAACAGACTTGCCATATGGTATGACGGACTGCAGATGGGACAGCATTATTCCGTTTGATCTCCTCTGGAAGCAACTTGAGCGCGTTACAAAGCCAGACGGAGCAATGGTGTTTACTGCATCGCAGCCGTTCACTACAAAGTTGATTGGCAGTAATCAGAAGAATTTTCGATACTGTTGGTACTGGGTGAAAAATATGGTGACAGGTTTTCCTTTTGCCAAGTTTCAACCACTACGCTGTGTAGAAGATATTGTGGTTTTCTACCGCAAAAAACCTACATATAATCCACAGGGATTGGTTGCGACAGAAAAAAAGATTCATACAAAATCTCGCGTAATGAAAGATGATTGTGTGTACGACCAGAAAACTTTAAACAAAGAATACGAAACAAAGTACACTAATTGGCCACGGCAGACTCTCACATTTTCGTGCCAACGTGGTGGGCTTCATCCAACGCAAAAACCGGTAGCGTTGTTTGAATATCTGGTGCGGACTTACACAAACCCGAGCCAACTTGTGCTGGACTGTTGCATTGGGAGTGGTACAACAGCTATCGCATGCCGCAATTCCAACCGTGATTTTGTAGGGTTTGAGATTGATAAAGTTCATTTTGAAACGGCACTTGAAAGGCTGAAAGAATAGAAGAAAGGGGCGGCAATAATGCCATGTATCCGAGATCCTGCTGTGCAGCAAGCCATCGCAGATGCATACATCGAAAATGGTGGAAACAAGGAGCAGGCCGTTATTGCCGCCGGTTATTCCGAGCGGTATGCCTGGGGAAATGCGTCAAAATTAGTGGCAATTAGTGGCGTTCAGGAAAAAATCAACGCAAGAAATCGGGAGCTGGAGCAATCGCGTATTGCCGACATGACAGAAATCAACAGATTTTGGAGCGATACGATGCGCAATGCTAAATATGATATTAAGGACCGCCTGAAAGCATCCGAGCTTCGCGCCCGGGCCGCAGGCGGTTTTGTTGATAAAGGGGAGCACAGCGTCGAGTTGAAAGTAAAAAATCCCTTTGCAGAGTTGACAACGGAGGAGCTGCGGAGGCTTGCGGGGGATGAATAGACAGGAAATTGCAATGCATGCGCGCATCGAACTGGCACGGCGCTGCTTTTGGGATTACTGCCGGCTGCGTGCCGGAGACTTCTATAAGCCGGACCGCCCGCATCTGGTGCGCCTGTGCAATGAGCTGCAAGGCTTTTCGGAGAGCGATGAAAAAGTGATGATCGTATGCGAGCCACCGAGGCACGGAAAAAGCCGTACCGCCGGACTGTTCACGGAATGGCTGTTCGGCCGCGATAATACCGTGAAAGTAATGACCGGCAGCTACAACGAAAACCTTTCCTCTACGTTCTCCAAGGGCGTGCGCAACGGCATCAGCGAGCAGAAGGCAGACCCTGACGTTATAGTTTACAGCGATATCTTTCCGGAAACTCGCATCAAATACGGCGACGGCGCTACGAACCGCTGGGCACTGGAGGGGAATCATTCGAGCTACCTTGCCACAAGCCCGAAGGGGACGGCAACGGGATTCGGTGCGACGTGGCTCATCATCGACGACCTTATCAAACTGGCGGAAGAGGCATTCAACGAGAACGTTCTGGAGGCTCATTGGAAGTGGTTCACCGAC
>DBFXIC010000086.1:0-5552 GCA_048455095.1 Anaeromassilibacillus sp. | reverse complement strand
TTACGGGAGAACATATTTATGAAAAGGACATTATCTTTTATTAGTATTATTATCTGGATGTTAAGTGCATTTATAACTACTGCATTTGCAGAAGATGTGGAGATAACAGTTGTTCCTGATAAAACATCATACGAAGCAAATGAAACCATTGTGTTAGATGTCATCATAAAGAACAATACAAGTATGATTATGAAAAATTTGAGAATATCAAATATAGTGCCCGAAGGCATGGATTATGCTGTTGAGTCTCCAAGTTCAATCATTCAAGAAGTTCTTCCTAATGAAACAATCCATTGCGCAGTTCGATTAAGTGAAAGTAATATGATTGTACCTTCCACTGGTGATAGCGCAAAACCAATGTTATGGTTGTTCTTGACTGGCATCAGTGCTTTTGTTTTACTTATTGTGATTAAATATCGTATTGCTGTTCAAAATACATCTGAGTAAGGGGATTACATTATGAAAGGTTCGTTACGTTTTGGGAAATTATTCTTTTTTATACTAGTGCTCATACTATGCACAGTTACTATTGTGGCGCTTGCTGCAAGTCACAGCAGAAAGATTATCACTGATATTACTGTAGACGGACAGAAGCATAGCATTATAACCAACATTGATTGGGACATGGTTTCCACAACACTAAAGCCAACAATTACACCTATTCCAGTAAATGAAGAACTCAAATGCTTTCGTGTTGACACGGCAGATTCCATCTATGGAGGTACAATTATCCGACTTGAACTTGAGAACGCAAAAGAAGGCGTTAACAAATTTGATGTTTTTATGCAACATATTGGTTCGGATTATTATTTCGTAAATACTGAATGGGGACTTTATAATACAGAATACAAATTTGAACATACAGACACTGTGTGGCAATTCTATCTCGATTATGATCAGATGTACTATGGTTTATCCATTACCGTTGTTGCGGAAGATGGGACTGGAAGAACTGCAACTTGGAGTGGTATAGCGGTTGATGGTGCATTATCGGAAGGATACATGCAATCGGATGTGTAACAAATTGTAAGTCAAGCAAATTCTTGAGTTGATAAAGGGACTTATTACGAATCAAAAAACGAATGGGAAAAGAGTGATGGATAGGACTATACAGAGAGAGGGAGCGACCGCCGCCAGCGGACGCTCCCCCTTTTTGCGTCAGATGGGAAATCGCGTTCCCCCGCCGGGCGAAATCCCTTGCTTTTCCGCAATTTTTTGGAAGAAAAACATTGACTTTTTTGTTGACGCCGTGCTATTATGGTATGGTTGTCCGCAGTATGCGTTTTTCGCATGCCCTTTTTGCGCGAGAAAGGCGCGGAAATCAGGCGGCGCAAGGCGCACAGCCGCGGACCGGACTTACGCAGCTTTGAACGCAGAAGGAGGCGTGGCTCAAATGGAAGCGCTGCTCAAGCAGGCCGGCAGGCGCGTGGTGGGCACCAAGCAGGTGTTGCGCGCGGTTGAGGAGGACCGGGCCGCGCATGTCTTTCTGGGCAAGGACGCGGACGGCTTCATCTACCACAGGCTCAACGCCCTGTGCGAGGAGAGGCACGTGCCGGTCACCGTGGTGGACAGCATGCAGGAGCTGGGAAAGCTCTGCCAGGTGGACGTGAAAGCGGCGTCCGCCGCCGTGCTCAAGTAAGGCGCGGCATTCCCCATTCAACTATAAAGACGCCAGGGTTGCGGCGGTTTTTATAGCACATCAATTCGGAGGTGTTTCCATGCCCACGATCAATCAGTTGATCCGCAAGGGACGGAAAAAGGTCGAAAACAGGTCTACGGCTCCTATCCTTCAGGGCTGCCCGCAGAAGCGCGGCGTGTGCCTGAGCGTTAAGACCACGACCCCCAAAAAGCCCAATTCCGCCCTGCGTAAGATCGCCCGTATCCGTCTGACCAATCAGATCGAAGGTACGTGCTACATCCCGGGTATTGGCCACAACCTGCAGGAGCACAGCGTGGTGCTGATCCGCGGCGGTCGTGTGCGCGACCTGCCTGGCGTGCGCTACCACATCATCCGCGGCGCTCTTGACACGGCCGGCGTGGCCAAGCGGATGCAGGCGCGTTCCCTGTACGGCGCCAAGCGGCCCAAGAAGTAAGACGTTTTCCTGCGCTGCGTTTGCAGCCCCTTTCGGAGTGGGCGCAGGCGTTCGCTCCCCCGCCCGTGAGAATCGAAGCGAGGCGGAGGACGGGCACACCGCGTGACTTTCCCGTAGGTCGGGAGCGGTCGATGCTGAAGGCCGTCAGAAACCTGTATGCAGGCGCGCTTTGAAAACGCATTCCCGGGACCCCAAATCTTACGCTGTGCCACAGGCACATTGCGGCGATGCAATCGCCACAACGAAGGAGGAAATCAAATGCCCCGTCGTGGATTTATTCCCAAGCGCGAGGTGCTGCCCGATCCCGTTTACGGGACCACCGTGGTCACCAAGCTCATCAACCAGATCATGCTGGACGGCAAGCGCGGCACCGCGCAGCGCATCTGCTATTCCGCGTTTGACACCATCAAGGAAAAGACCGGCAAGGACGCCGCTGAGGTGTTTACCGCTGCCCTTGGCAACGTGTCGCCCCAGCTGGAGGTCAAGGCCCGCCGCGTGGGCGGCGCCACCTACCAGGTGCCTATCGAGATCCGCCCGGAGCGCCGTCAGACGCTGGCCCTGCGCTGGCTGGTTGAGTTCAGCCGCAAGCGCGGCGAAAAGACCATGGCCGAGCGCCTTGCCGCCGAAGTGATGGACGCCGCCAACAACACCGGCGCCGCCGTCAAGCGCAAGGAAGAAATGCACCGCATGGCCGAGGCCAACAAGGCCTTCGCGCACTACCGCTGGTAATGCGCAGGGGCGCGGGCGGGGCGCCCGCGCCTGGAAGAAGAATGAGAGAAAGCCGAATTTGAAAGGAGACCCTCTGTTATGCCAAGAAGTCACCCGTTGGAAAAGGTGCGCAATATCGGCATCATGGCCCACATCGACGCCGGTAAGACCACCACGACCGAGCGCATCCTGTTCTATACCGGGCGCGTTCACCGTCTGGGTGAGACACACGAGGGCGCGGCCACCATGGACTGGATGGCGCAGGAGCAGGAGCGTGGCATCACCATCACCTCCGCTGCGACCACCTGCCATTGGAAGGGCCACCGCATCAACATTATCGACACCCCCGGCCACGTTGACTTCACCGTGGAGGTGGAGCGCAGCCTGCGCGTGCTGGACGGCGCCGTGAGCGTGTTCTGCGCCAAGGGCGGCGTGGAGCCCCAGAGCGAAACCGTATGGCGCCAGGCCAACAAGTATCATGTGCCCCGCATGGCCTATGTCAACAAGATGGATATCATGGGCGCGGACTTCTTCCGCGTGGTGGACATGATGAAGGACCGGCTGGGAGCCAACGCCGTGCCCATCCAGCTTCCCATCGGCAAAGAGGGCGATTTCAAGGGCATCATCGACCTGGTGCGCATGCGCGCGGAGGTCTACTACGATGATGAAGGCAAGGACGTGCGCGATGAAGATATCCCGGCCGAGTTGCTTGCACAAGCCGAGGAGTATCACCAGAAGCTCATCGAAAGCGTGGCCGAGAGCGACGAAACCCTGATGGAGAAGTTCTTCGAGGGCGAGGAGATTACCGTGGAGGAGATCAACGCCGCCATTCGCAAGGCGACCATCGACTGCACGATGAATCCCGTGCTCTGTGGCACGTCCTATCGCAACAAGGGCGTGCAGCCGCTTCTGGACGCGGTGGTGGAGTACATGCCCTCCCCGCTGGACATCCCCGCGATCAAGGGCATTGATCCCGACGACCCCGAGAACGAGATGGAGCGTCATCCCTCCGATGATGAGCCCTTCTCCGCCCTGGCCTTCAAGATTATGACCGACCCGTTCGTGGGCAAGCTGGCTTTCTGCCGCGTCTATTCCGGCATGCTGGAGAGCGGCAGCTACGCTTTCAACTCCACCAAGCGCAAGCGCGAGCGCGTAGGCCGTCTGGTGATGATGCACGCCAACCACCGCGAGGAGGTTGACTGCGTGTACACCGGCGATATCTGCGGCATCGTGGGCCTCAAGGACACCACCACCGCCGATACCCTGTGCGACGAGAAGAACCCCATCATCCTGGAGTCCATGGAGTTCCCGGACCCGGTCATCCAGGTCGCCATCGAGCCCAAGACCAAGGCCGGTCAGGACAAGATGACCATGGCGCTGGTCAAGCTGGCCGAGGAGGACCCCACCTTCAAGACCTACACCGATCAGCAGACGGGCCAGACCATCATCGCCGGCATGGGCGAATTGCATCTGGAGATCATCGTGGACCGCCTGATGCGCGAGTTCAAGGTGGAGGCCACCGTGGGCAAGCCCCAGGTTGCCTACCGCGAGACCATCCGCAAGGCCGCCAAGGCCGAGGGACGCTACGTGCGTCAGACCGGCGGCCATGGCCAGTTCGGTCACTGCTGGATCGAGATCGAGCCCGTCAAGCCCGGCGAAGGCTACTCCTTTGAGAACAAGATCGTCGGCGGCGTGATTCCCAAGGAATTCATCGCCCCCATCGACGCCGGTATCCGCGAAGCCGCGCAGAGCGGCATTCTGGGTGGCTTCGAGGTGGTGGACTTCAAGGCCACCGTCTACGACGGCAGCTATCACGATGTCGACTCCTCGGAGATGGCCTTCAAGATCGCCGGTTCCATGGCATTCAAGGAAGCGCTTGCGAAAGCGGACCCCTGCCTGCTGGAGCCGATGATGAAGGTGGAAGTCATCATCCCCGAACAGTACATGGGCGACGTCATCGGCGATATCTCCAGCCGCCGCGGCCGCATCGAGGGCATGGATGCCCGCATGGGCGAGCAGACCGTGCACGCCTATGTGCCGCTGAGCGAAATGTTCGGTTATGCGACCGACCTGCGCAGCCGCACCCAGGGCCGTGGACTGTTCACCATGCAGTTCGACCACTATGAGGAAGTGCCCAAGTCGATTGCCGAAAAGGTAACCGGCTCGCGCAAGAGCGAATGACCTGAACCAAAGCACACTGGTGCTTGAAAGCATATTCCCAACAATCGTTCCCGGATATTGTTAAGGAGGAAACAACTCATGGCCAAGGCGAAATTTGAACGCACCAAGCCGCACGTAAACATCGGCACGATCGGTCACGTAGACCACGGCAAGACGACGCTGACGGCGGCGATCACGATGACGCTGGCGCAGCTGGGCGAAGCTCAGGCGATGAAGTACGAGGACATCGACAAGGCGCCTGAAGAGAAAGCGCGTGGAATCACAATCAACACGGCGCACGTGGAGTACGAGACGGACAAGCGTCACTACGCGCACGTGGACTGCCCGGGCCACGCTGACTACGTGAAGAACATGATCACCGGCGCTGCGCAGATGGACGGCGCGATCCTGGTGGTATCCGCTCCCGACGGCCCGATGCCCCAGACCCGTGAGCACATTCTGCTGGCCCGTCAGGTAGGCGTGCCCTACATCGTGGTGTTCATGAACAAGACGGACATGATGGACGATCCGGAGCTGCTGGAGCTGGTGGAGATGGAGATCCGCGAGCTGCTGAGCCAGTACGAGTTCCCG
>DBFXIC010000085.1:0-2508 GCA_048455095.1 Anaeromassilibacillus sp. | reverse complement strand
ATCCGGAGCAGAGAGCCCATTCCTTGAATGCTGGATAGCTTTCGGCCCATTCGGGGCACATCTTGATGCCCCTACCGCCACAGCGCGGATAATCTTTGTTCTTTGGGTTCAATGTGCGCTGTTTGATGCCCGTCCAAACTTGATATAGCCGGGGGCCACACTCTCCATGGATAGTCCGGGCATCTCGTATTGCCTCTACTCTCATGCACCCGCAGGACTTAACAATGCCATCACGCAATTTCCGCCCTTGCACGGATTTTGGCTTTCCACACTCGCAGACACAGTTCCAATAAAGCTGGTGGTTTCTGACTTCATCAGGCCCGGTGACAGTCAGGTGCCCGAACTTAAGGCCAGTTAGGTCAATTACACTCATCGCTGGTGGCCTCCCAAGCATCGGCAGTCGTTACACACTCCTCACACCCGAAGATGTCCCCGTATGTGTCCTTGTAGAATGTATCAGTTTCACAGCCGCAGATCGGGCAGTGCGGGAACTGCGGCTCTTTTCCGTCCGGATATCCGGTGCGCTCCATGTTCTGAACGACAGGGTGGTCTGGAAGGTATCTCAGGCTCATTTGGTCCCGTCCTCCTTTTCTGCGATATACCGAAGAACCATGGCCGTGATCCATTCCTGAGCTGTGGCATAGCCATCGATCTCCATGTGCTGTTGCAACGCCACGTAGACGCTATCCTCCAGACGTCCCGAGATACGACAGGTAAGCCGGTGCTGGCCGTGCCGCGTCCTCTTAGGCGGCTCCAGCCGCTCGGGGGCGAACCGCTCATACAGAGCTTTCATAGCGTCCGGTCTAATATTCACACCATACTCGTCGCCACGTTCACATTTGCTTTGCATGGTTTTATCGAACTTGGGATACAAGGTTTGGACGATGGCTACCATATCCTTTGCTGGCAGGCCAAGGCCAACACTCAGGCAGCGCAATTCGTTGTCATTTTGCATGGAGTTGCCCCCCAATGAACTTGACTTTTTGCCGTTCCATCGATAAACTAAATAAAGTTCTTTTTGCTTAAAGCCGTTTTCGTGGCAGCGGAGACGGCTTCTTTTTTATGAAAGTCCGATCACGGCGCTAGATCATCCTCTTGCAGTCCAAAGTATTCGAGGTAAAAACGCGTCCTCCTTTCTTCGATAAAGCGATCTCCCGAATAAGGCCGTATTTTGTCCAACCGCTCCTTGCCGCATTTGGGGCAATATGCTTCATTGAGAATAGGAAGAAGGATGATGTTGCAGATGCCGGCCAATCTGCTTAGACAATTGTCACAAATAGGGTTGTCCATCCCAGAATAGCCGGACAGCTCCTCACAGGTAATTTCGAGCCAAGGTGTTCCATTCTTTGTCCGATGAAATTCCGCCAAATCGTCAGCTCCTTTCAGCAAACGCATGGATGCAGTTGCCGCACAGAGAGACATCCTTGAAATTCACCAGGTCTTCTGTAGAACCACAGCAGATACAGCCCTGCTTGTACGGCCGCGCCAGAATTCCATCATCTGTGACGAGAATCTCCATAGGGTCGTTCTCGTTGATACCCAGGGTTCGGCGAAACTCCTTTGGGATTACCAATCGGCCGAGATGATCAATACGGCGAACAATTCCAACAGCTTTCATAAGAAATCACCTCCTTTCAGTTCTTGGGGTTTGGCCCTCCATTGATTTGCGCCGCGCAGTTTCTTCGGCCAGCATCCTGCGGCCGTCCGGCTGCCTGAGAATACTTTCGGTCAACTCTATAGCCGCAAGAGCCGCCAGTTTTCGGATATATTCCGGGATATCGGACGTTGAAAATTCGAGGGTATCATGGGGCGCATTGCATTGGTATGTATCCATTGAAAGTCTCCTTTGTACTTGCAGATCATCAGAAAGATATGTTATAATCCAGTTGCAAGCCTTTGTTTTGGATTGGTTTGTATGCCCTGTCAGGTGTCGTCAGCACTTGTCGGGGCGTTTTCTTGGTTATGCATTCCCGATATCGGGAAGTAGTGCAGCCGGTGTCAATCCCCAAACTTGGAGCACAGCCCTTGGATAATCCGGGTCGTAGTCAAATACTACCCGGATTTTGCTTTTCTCCGCCTTATACAAACCGAGTGCCTCCGGCAATTGTCCCAGCCGCGCAATTGCAGTGCCATCATTGGGCCAAAGCCCTATAGTCTGCGCCGCACTGTCGCTATTGTACCCATAGTGTTTCAGGATTGCTTTGGTATCCGGATTGTTATCATCCACTTAACGCACCTCCCTTTTGCCGCCCGCTAGGGCGGTTTTGTTATATCGTTTGCTTAATTGGTGACTTCCAACCAAATTTCTCCAAAATATTCCTATTTTCCATTGCTAATATTCTTTTCTTCCCCTATAATTAATACACAGGCAATGGGTACAGCCAAGTTTCATAGGAAGGAGGAAAAAATATGTCAAAAACGAATAAAGAGTTAGCTGTCGAATTATATTCTGCTTTTTTGATTTCGTCCGGTACGTTCTTTTCAAGTCCAAACTTCAAAGGAAAAATT
>DBFXIC010000084.1:0-23059 GCA_048455095.1 Anaeromassilibacillus sp. | reverse complement strand
ACATCGTGGAGGGAATCCGTTATCAACTGGCGCCCGAGGAGATTCAAAAGCTGCTCACCGTCGCCGATTTTTCATGAAAGGAGGCATGATGGTTGGCTGTACAAAAAATTGAGGTAACGAGCATAATCGGACGGATGAGCGACCTGGACCGTGTGACCGCGATCTGCGGCAAGTCCGGCGCGTTTCATCCCGATAATTCCCTCTCGTTTTACTCCGACACCTCCGGCTTTTCCCCTCTGAACGAGGAGAATCCGTATGCCGCGCCGCTGCAAAAGCTCACGGACGCGGTCAACGGCTCCCGCAAAAAGCTGGTGCTGCTCGGGGAACAGGAGATGGAGAACGTTCAGTACACACGGGAAGAACTGGACGCCTATGTTCGACGCCTTGCTACCGCCCTGAGCGACCTGCAAAACGAACGGGCGCAGGCCCAGCAGCAGGTGGAGCAATACACCCGTGAAATTGAACAGGTCAGCCACTTCGTCGGGATGGATCTGAATCTCGATGAAATTCACGACTGTAAATACATCAAGGTCCGTTTTGGCGCTCTGCCAAGGGAGAGCTACGAAAAACTGCAATCCTATAACCAGAATCCCTATGTGATTTTCTTCCCCTGTACCAGAGACGAGCTGCACTACTGGGGCGTCTATTTCTCCCCCATCGACGTGGTCAGCGAGGTCGACCGCATCTTCTCCAGTCTGTATTTTGAGCGCACCCGCCTGGCCGAGCTGAAAGGCACGCCGGAAAGCGGCGTGGAGGAGTTGCGCACCCTGCGCGACCAGGAGCTCGCCCGCATTCAGCGCGTGGACGGGCAGATTGACGCGCTTTGGAAAAAGGAAGAGGAAGAATGCCAGAAGGTCTTTTCCTTCCTGACGGAAAAATCCGTCTACTTCGGCATCCGCCGCTATGCGGCGCGATACAACGACAATTTCATCCTCACCGGATGGATTCCCGCGGACCGCGAAGCGGACCTGCGCAGCGCGCTCGAAGAGCTGGAAACCGTGGAGTACACCTTTGAGAGCGCGGAGGAGGAAATGAGCCACTCCCCGCCGGTCGCCCTGAAGAATAAAAAAGTGTTCAAACCCTTTGAATTCTTCGTGGATATGTACGGCCTGCCCTCCTACGACGAAGTGGACCCCACGCCCTTTGTGGCCATCACCTATGTGCTGCTGTTCGGCATCATGTTCGGCGACTTGGGCCAGGGCATCTGCGTTTCCATCGTGGGCTGGCTGATGTGGAAGTTTAAAAAGATGAAGCTCGGCAAGGCCCTGATCCCCTGCGGCATCTCGTCCGCCGCCTTTGGCACGATCTTTGGCTCCGTGTTCGGCTTTGAGCACGCGCTGGACCCGCTTTACAAAAACGTGTTCGGCCTCAGCGAAAAGCCCATCGAGGTCATGGAGCCCAACACCACCAACATGATTATCTACTCCGCGGTGGGCATCGGCATGTTCCTCGTGGTGGTCGCCATCCTCATCAACATCTATTCCTGCATCCGCAGGAAACACTGGGAAAACGCGCTGTTCGGCCCCAATGGGCTGGCGGGCCTCGTCTTTTATGTGTCGCTGATCGTCGGATTCGGCGGGCAGCTGGTGTTCGGATGGCAGATCGTCAACACCGCCTACGTGCTCGGGCTGATCGTCCTGCCGATCGCGGTGATCTTCTTCCGGGAGGTCCTCGGCGGCCTTGTGGAACACCGCTCCGACTGGAAGCCGGAGAGCTGGGGAAATTTCCTCATGCAGAACTTTTTTGAGGTGTTTGAGTACCTGCTCAGCTACGCGACCAACACCATGTCCTTCCTCCGCGTCGGCGCGTTCGTGCTGGTGCACGCGGGCATGATGCTGGTGGTATTCACCCTGGCGGGCATGACCAGCGGCATCGGCTATGTGCTGGTCGCCGTCATCGGCAACGTGTTTGTCATGGGTCTGGAGGGCCTGTTGGTCGGCATCCAGGTGCTGAGGCTGGAATTCTATGAGATGTTCAGCCGCTTCTTTGACGGGGACGGCCGTCCGTTCAATCCTGTTGTGGTTCGCAGGGAATCGTAAAGTGCGCCCGCCGCTCGCCGGCAATGCGCGGTTCGCTCTTTCCTCTCTGTTATCCTACGCCGGTACTCCCTATGGGAACGGCGCAACATAAATTTTCCATCTGCGAAAATTTCAATTTTGGAGGTATTTCTCATGAGTATCTTATTCTGTGTCCCGATCGTATTTCTGGTTGTTTCCGTTGCACTCTCCATCCGCGCCGTCAAAAATGGCAAAAAGACCAGCAAGGCCGTTGCGACCCAGCTGATCGCCTTTCTTGCCGTGTGCATCGTCACCTTTGCGGCGCCGATGATCGCCTCCGCTGCGCCGGAGGGCAATACACCCGACGCACCCGTCGCCACATCCGATACAGCAGCTTCCCCCGTGGATAATTCCAAGGGCATGGGCCTGTTGGCCGCGGCCCTGGTAACCGGCCTCGCCGGCATCGGCGGCGGCATCGCGGTCGCCGCAGCGGCTCCTGCTGCAATCGGCGCCACCAGCGAGGACCCGAAGGCGTTTGGTAAGTCCCTGATCTTCGTGGCACTGGGCGAAGGCATCGCCCTGTATGGCCTGTTGATCTCCATTTTGATTCTGAACAAGGTCTGACGAGCGAACGCGCCCCGACTGCCAACCGTTTATTGAGGAAGAAGGGATTGACATGCGTTTTTATCTCATCAGCGACAACGTGGACACACAGGTCGGCATGCGTCTTGCGGGGATCGACGGCGTGGTCGTGCACGAGCCGGAAGAGGTTAAGAAATCCTTGACCGAGGCCATGGCGATGGACGACGTGGCGGTGATCCTGATCACGGAACGCCTGCTCCAAATGTGTCCCGAGATGATTTACGACCTGAAGCTCAAGGCCAAGCGCCCGCTGATTGTGGAAATCCCCGACCGGCACGGCAATGGGCGCACCAAGGATTCCATCACCCGCTATGTCCGCGAGGCCATCGGGATCAAAATTTAGGCCGCTTTCAGGCGGAATGGGGGTTCGACATGGCTATCAACAACAACGACGAAAAAATCGGTAAATTTTATCAGGCGATCATCCACTATGGCGAAGAGCAGCGCAAAAAGATCGAAGAGGAGGTCGCCGCCTTTAAGCAAAAGGAGCTGGACGAGGCGGAGGTCGAGGTGCTCACCGAGGCCTACCAGCTCATCCAGAAGGAGATGGCCCAGATGCGCAGCGGCATCTCCCGCGAGATGGCGCAGCGTGAGATGGACAGCCGCCGGGCGCTGCTGGAAAAACGCCGGCAGATCATGGAGCAGGTGTTCTCCCGCGCCGCGGACGAATTGCGCGCCTATACGCAGAAGCCGGCCTACGCCGCGCTGCTGCAAAAGTACGCGCGCAGCCTCTCCGCCGTGTTCCACAAGCCGGGCACGGTCATCCGCCTGCGCAAAGAGGACACCTCCTATCAGCAGCAGATTGCAGAGGCATTTGGAGCGCCCTGCAGCTTTGAGACCGATCCCACCATCCGGATCGGCGGCCTGCGCGCCTACAACAGCGAGATGGGCGTCATGGCCGACGAAACGCTGGACGCCATGCTGGAGGACCAGCGCGGCTGGTTTGAAGAAAACTCCGGACTGACGGTGGCTGGGTAATGGTTGCAGCCACAGGCTCGGGAAAGGAATGATCCGAACATGAATAATGAAACTGTGATCTATGGCATCAACGGCCCGGTCGTCACCGTGAAAGCCGCACAGGCCTTTTCCATGATGGAGATGGTCTATGTGGGCAACGAGCGGCTGGTGGGCGAGGTCATCGGCATTACCAGCGCATTCACCACCATCCAGGTCTATGAAGAGACGACGGGCCTGCGCCCGGGAGAACCCGTGGTGGGCACGGGCAGCCCGATGAACGTCACCCTTGGCCCCGGTATCCTCGACAACATCTTCGACGGCATCGAGCGCCCGCTCAAGGCCATCGAAGAGGAGAGCGGCGCCTTTATCTCCCGCGGCAGCTCGGTGCCCTCTTTGGACACGCAGCGCCAATGGGAGGTAACTGTCACCGTGAAGCCGGGCGACCGCCTGAACAGCGGCGACATCTACGCCGAATGCCCTGAGACGCCGATCATCCGCCACAAATGCATGGTGCCGCCCAACGTGAGCGGCGTCGTACAGAAGGCAGCTCCGGACGGCAAATACCGCGTGGAGGACCCGGTGGTCACCCTGCAGGACGACGACGGCGTCCTGCATGAACTCTCCCTGTGCCAGAAATGGCCGATCCGTCTGCCGCGCCCTGTGGCGCAGCGCCTGCGCACCGACATCCCGCTGATCACCGGGCAGAGGGTGATCGACACGCTGTTCCCCATTGCAAAGGGCGGCACGGCGGCGATCCCCGGCGGCTTTGGCACGGGCAAGACGATGACCCAGCACCAGCTTGCAAAGTGGTGCGATGCGGACATCATCATCTACGTGGGCTGCGGTGAACGCGGCAATGAGATGAGCCAGGTTCTGGACGAATTCTCCGAACTGGTGGACCCGAAGTCGGGCCGTCCCATGACGGACCGCACGGTGCTGATCGCCAACACGAGCAACATGCCTGTGGCGGCGCGCGAGGCGTCCATCTACACCGGCATCACGCTGGGGGAATATTACCGCGACATGGGCTACCACGTCGCCATCATGGCCGACTCCACCTCCCGCTGGGCCGAGGCCCTGCGTGAGATCAGCGGCCGCCTGGAGGAAATGCCCGCGGAGGAGGGCTTCCCCGCCTATCTGCCGAGCCGCCTCTCTGAATTCTACGAGCGCGCCGGCAGGGCGCAGAACCTCAACGGCACGGACGGTTCCGTCACCATCATCGGCGCCGTCTCCCCGCAGGGCTCCGACTTCTCCGAGCCCGTCACACAGAACACCAAGCGCTTTACCCGCTGCTTCTGGGCGCTGGATAAATCGCTGGCATATGCCCGCCACTATCCGGCCATCAACTGGACACAGAGCTACAGCGAATATTTCGGCGATCTGGACCAGTGGTACGCCGACCATGTGGGCGAGGATTTCATCAAATACCGCCGCCGCATCTCCAATATCCTGCAGGAGGAAAGCCAGCTGATGGAGATCGTCAAGCTGATCGGCTCCGACGTCCTGCCGGACGACCAGAAGCTGATTATCGAGACGGCCCGCGTCATCCGCGTGGGCTTCCTGCAGCAAAACGCCTTCCATGCGGACGATACCTTTGTTCCGCTGGAAAAGCAAAAGCTGATGATGAAGGTCATCCTGCATCTTCATAAAAAAGCAAAGCAGCTGGTCTCCGCCAGCGTGCCGATTTCCGGCATCATCGAGAGCGGCCTGTTCGACAAGCTGGTCAAGATGAAATACGACATTCCGAACGACAAGCCGGAACTGTTTGACGACTACATCCAGGAAATCGACGAGACGCTGTCCAATATCGTGAACGCATGAGGAAGCAGGTGACATAAAATGATTCTTGATTATATCGGCGTAAAGGAGATCAATGGCTCCCTGATCGTTCTGGACGATGTGGAGGACGCTTCCTTTGAGGAAGTGGTCGACATCCGCATGGACGACGGGACCATGCGCCAGGGCCGCATTGTGCAGATGGAGGGCAAGCGCGTTGTCATCCAGGTCTTTGAGGGCACCCGCGGGATCTCCCTGCAAAATACCCGCACGCGCCTGCTCGGCCATCCGATGGAAATGCCCCTCTCCCCGGAGATTCTGGGGCGCGTGTTCGACGGCGCGGGCCGCCCGATCGACGGGCTGGGCGATATCTTCCCGCTCAAGCGCGCCAACATCAACGGCACCGCCATCAACCCGGTCTCCCGTATCTATCCGAAAAACTACATCAACACCGGCATCTCCACCATCGACGTGCTGATGACGCTGATCCGCGGGCAGAAGCTGCCCATCTTTTCCGGCTCCGGCATGAAGCACAACGAGCTTGCGGTGCAGATCGCCCGCCAGGCAAAGATCAAGGACGCGAACGAAAACAATTTTGCCATCGTCTTTGCCGCCATGGGCGCAAAAAACGACGTGGCCGAATACTTCCGCCGGTCCTTCGACGAATCCGGCGTGCTGCAAAAGGTCGTCATGTTCCTCAACCTCTCCAACGACCCGATCATCGAACGCATCCTGACCCCGCGCTGCGCGCTGACCGTGGCCGAATATCTGGCCTTTGAGCTCGGCATGCATGTGCTGGTCATCATGACGGATATGACCTCCTACGCGGAAGCGCTCCGCGAGTTCAGCTCCAGCAAGGGGGAAATCCCCGGCAGAAAGGGCTATCCGGGCTATTTGTATTCCGACCTCGCCTCCCTGTACGAACGCGCCGGCATGGTGCGCGGCAAAGAGGGGTCCGTGACGCAGATCCCGATCCTGACCATGCCGAACGACGACGTGACGCACCCGGTGCCGGACCTGACGGGCTACATCACAGAGGGCCAGATTGTGCTGGACCGCGCGCTGGACAACAGCGGCGTGTATCCGCCGGTCTCCGTGCTGCCCTCCCTGTCCCGTCTGATGAAGGACGGCATCGGTGCAGGCTACACGCGCGAGGACCACTCCGCGCTCTCCAACCAGCTCTTTGCCGCCTATGCAAAGGTGATGGACGCGCGTTCGCTGGCCTCGGTCATCGGCGAGGAGGAGCTCTCCCCCACGGATAAAAAATATTTGGAATTTGGAAAGCGCTTTGAAAAGCGCTATGTGAACCAGGGCTTCAATGAGAACCGCAGCATCGAAGAGAGCCTGGACCTCGGCTGGACCCTGCTGGCGACGCTGCCGCGCGAGGAGCTCGACCGTGTGGACGACGCCATCCTCGACCAGTACTATGAGAAGGCCAAAAAGCAGCTGGAAGCGGAGGCGGAGCGCAAGTCCCAACAGGCGGCGGAGCAAAAGCAATGACGCCGCATAAGGGAAAGGAGGCATCGTAATGGCAGCGCAAACCGTACCAACCAAAGGAAACCTCCTGGCCACCAAAAAATCCCTGGAACTCTCCCGCACCGGCTTTGAGCTGCTGGACCGCAAGCGCAATATCCTGATCCGCGAAATGATGGCGCTGATCGACCGGGCGAACGCGATCCAGGGAAAGATCGACCAGACCTACGAGGACGCTTACGCCGCCCTGCAGCGGGCCAACATCACGCTGGGCATCTGCGGGGAACTCTCGCAGACGGTGCCGCTCGACGACGGCCTGCACGTGGCTTACCGCAGCGTCATGGGCGTGGAGATCCCGATGGTCTCCCTGACGCCGCGGGACATCCCGATCCCCTTCGGCTTGAACGCCACCAACATCATGCTGGACGACGCGTACAGCAAGTTCAATGAGGTGAAGCGACTGACCGCAGAGCTGGCCGAGGTGGAAAACAGCGTTTACCGTCTGGCGGACGCCATCAAAAAGACGCAGAAGCGCGCCAATGCCCTGAAAAACATCATGATCCCCCGCTTTGAGGAGACGGTGAAATTCATCACGGACGCGCTGGAAGAAAAGGAGCGCGAGGAGTTTTCCCGCCTGAAGGTCATCAAAAAGCAAAAATCGGAGAAATCCGAACCGGCATAAAAAAGAGGCTGTCATGGTATCGCACCATCACAGCCTCTTTCTCTTGTATCCGAAAAACCGGGGCGCTGCATCGCATGATCCAGCCCAGCCGGGGAATCCTACCGGTTAAATGTCCTCCGGGTCCACAATGGTCTTGTCCTCTGTGGAAGCGTAGTTCAGCTTCTCCACGATGATCTTCGTATCGCGCGCGATGACAAGCTCCTCGTTGGTGGGGATGACATAGACCGCCACCTGGGAATCGAAGGTGGAAATCTTGCCTTCCTTGCCGCCCACCATCTCTTCATTGCGCTCCGCGTCGATCTTCAGGCCGAGATAGCGCAGGCCGCGGCAGATCGCATAGCGGTGGTGCGGCTGGTTCTCGCCCAGGCCGGCGGTAAAGACCAATGCTTCCAGGCCGTTCATCGCAGCGGCATAGGCGCCGATCTGCTTGACGATCTGATAGGCCAGCATGTCGTGCGCCAAGATTGCGCGCGGGTTGCCCTCGATCGCGGCCTTTGTGACGTCGCGGTCGTCGCTGGAGACGCCAGAGATGCCCAGCAGGCCGGACTTCTTGTTCAGGATGTCGTCCATCTGGCCGGGGGTCAGGTTTTCCTTCTCCATCAGGAAGGTGACGATGGACGGGTCCAGGGAGCCGCAGCGCGTGCCCATCATGAAGCCGTCCAGCGGGGTCAGGCCCATGCTGGTGTCGATGACGCGGCCGTCCTGGATGGCGGCGATGGAGGAACCGTTGCCGATGTGGCACGTCACCATCTTAATGTCCTCCAACGGCTGGTGCATCAGGTGCGCACAATGCCGGCTGACATAGCGGTGGGAGGTTCCGTGGAAACCATAGCGGCGGATGCCGTACTTCTCATAATATTCATAGGGGATTGCGTACATATATGCCTTGGGCGGCATGGTGGAATGGAAGGACGTATCAAATACGACGACCTCCGGCAGTTCTTCGCCGAACACCTTCTGGCAGGCAAGGATGCCCTCCAGCTCCGGGCCGTTGTGCAGCGGCGCCAGCGGGATCAGGCTGCGGATGCCCTCGATGACCTCGTTGTTCACCAGGACGGACTTGCGGAAGATGGAGCCGCCCTGCGCCACGCGGTGGCCGATTGCGCTCACATCGTCCAGGCTCTTGATCACGCCCACCTTGGCGTCGGTCAGGGCCTGCGTCACATACATAAACGCGTCGGTATGGTCCTTCATGGGCACCTGTACGCGTTTCCCACGGCCGTCCGACGTCTTATGGATAAAGATGCTGCCGTCCATGCCGATTCTTTCACAATTGCCTTTGGCCAGCATCCGCTCGCTGTCCATATCGATCAGCTGATATTTCAGCGACGAGCTGCCTGCGTTGATCACCAAAACTTTCATTGGAAAACTCTCCTCCTGTTTTGCAGCGCGCTTAATCGTAACGGTCAGGATGCTCCCCCTTCCCGCCGCGCCGCTCTTTTCGTCCGATATTGCCGTTGGACAAAACAGAGAAAAATCCCTACCTATCCAATCGTATTTTAAAAAGAACAGACAATATGGTATTATTATAATAGTACAAGAACCAAACAAATTCAAGGAGTTTTGCGAGGAAATGCAGATTGCTGGGATAATTTGCGAATACAATCCGTTCCATCTGGGGCATCTTGCCCTGATCCGGGAAACCCGGAGGCAGGGCGCCACCCATATCGCCGCTGTGATGAGCGGCAATTTTGTGCAGCGCGGCGAACCGGCGCTGCTGGAAAAGCGCGCGCGCGCAAAGCAGGCCCTTCTCTGCGGCGCAGACCTGGTGGTGGAGCTGCCGCTCCCGTGGGCCATGTCCTCCGCAGAGACATTTGCGCAGGGCGGCGTTTTTCTGCTGGACTGCCTCGGCGCGCAGACCGTCAGTTTTGGGAGCGAGTGCGGGGACGCCGCCGCCTTGGCGGGACTGGCGGAGCTGCTGCTCTCCCCCGCATTACAGCCCGTTTTACGGGAAGAGCTGGCGGGTGGAGCGACGTTCGCCCGGGCACGGGAGCGCGCAGTGGAGCGGCTTGCCGGCCCGGAGGCGGCGAGCCTGTTGCAGAGCGCCAACAACACGCTGGGCGTGGAATCCTGCAAAGCGCTGCGCACCCTGCGCTCCCCCATGCGCGCCTTTACGATGAAACGCGTCGGCGCGGCGCACGACTCCCACGAGGCGGACGCCGGGACCGCCAGCGCCAGCCTGATCCGCTCCCTTGTCCTGCACAACGGCGATTACGCCCGCCACATGCCCGCGCCGTCCGCGGAAGTCCTCCAGGCAGAATTGGCATCCGGGCGCGCCCCCGCGTCCATAGAGCGGATGGAACGCGCGATTCTGGCCAAACTAAGGGCGATGCGGCCGGAGGAATTCGCCCGCCTGCCGGACGTCAGCGAAGGGTTGGAAAACCGCCTGGCCGCGGCGGTCCGAACGGCCGCCACGCTGCAGGAATTGTATGCGGCCGTCAAGACGAAGCGTTATACGCTCGCGCGCGTCCGCCGCCTGGTGCTTTCCGCCTTTCTGGGGATCGACCAGACGATTGCAAAGGGCCTGCCGCCCTATGTACATCTCCTGGGAATGAACCGGCGCGGCGCAGAAATTCTGCATGTATCAAAAGTGACCACAAAACGGCCTATTGTCGTCAATTCATCGGATATTTTATCCCTTGACAACGCTGCAAGAAATGTGATTGAATTAGAAAGCAAATCCACCGACTTATATTCCCTTTTTCTTCCAAATCCCGGCCCCTGCGGCCAGGAATGGACAGCGGGAATATGCAAGATACGGGATGAAACACCGCTTCTTTTCCAGCACGATTCCGTCTCTTCTGCGGGGCCTGTGCAGGAATAAATTTTTCAAAGGACGTGTCATTTTTTGGAGCTCAAGGAAATTGATTTTGAAAATTACGGAAAGTGCGTTCAGCTGTCCAACGGGGTCATCGACGTTGTCGTCACCATCGACTGCGGCCCGCGCATTGTGCGCTTCGGCCTGACCGGCGGTGAAAACATCCTGTTCAACGATTTCGAACGCAAGTACAGGGTGCAAAACGAATGGATGGACGCGCATTACGGCGAGGGCGCCGCCTGCTATTTTTATGGCGGGCACCGGCTCTGGCTTGCGCCGGAGCGCATGCCGCAATCGTATTTTCCGGACAACGACCCGGTAATCTACGCCTTGCTTCCGGACGGCGTGACCTTTTCCTCCGCAAAGCAAAAACAGAACGAGGTGCAGATCCGCCTGGAAATCGTTATGGGGGAAAATAGCTCGGACGTGATGCTGGTCCACAGTGTGAAAAACTTCTCCAAGGAGCGGCAGCTGCTCTCCCTCTGGCCGATCACCATGGTGCGCGGCGGCGGACTGGAAATCATCCCGCAGAACCGTTCCGACGCGGAGGACGAGCTCCTTCCAAACCGTGTGTTGACGCTCTGGCCCTATACGGACCCGCGCGACGAGCGCCTGTATGTGGGCAACCGCTTCATCACCATCCGGCACGACCCCGCAAAAGAAAAGCCCCTGAAGCTGGGGACGAACAACGCGATCGGCTGGGCCGCCTATGTGGACAAGACCTACACGCTCGTCAAGCGCTTTGTGCAGACGGACGCCGCCTATCCCGACTATGGCAGTTCCTTTGAAACATACTGCAACGGCGATTATCTGTCCATGGAGACCATGAGCCCCCTGTACCAGATCGAGGCGGGCGGCGCAATCCGCCATGTGGAAAACCTCTCCCTGTTCCGCACCCACAGCGACGTGCATCCCACGGACGAGGACGGCATCGCCAGATATATGGAAAATTTAAAATAACGCCAAACAAAAACACCGGCGGGCTTTTTTACAGCCCGCCGGTGTTTCTATATAAGACAAATGAATCAGAGGGTTCCAAAAATACGGTCGCCCGCATCGCCAAGGCCCGGGACAATGTAACCAATCTCGTTCAGATGGTCGTCCACCGCCGCGCAATAGATCTGCACGTCCGGATGCGCTTCCGTCAGCGCCTTGACGCCCTCCGGCGCCGCGATGATGCACATGAACTTGATGCTCTTCGGATTGCTGCGCTTGATGATGCTGATCGCGTCGATCGCGGAACCGCCCGTCGCGAGCATCGGGTCCAGCACAATGACGTCGCGCTCCGTGATATCCTGCGGCAGCTTGCTGTAGTATTCCACCGGCTGAAGCGTCTTGTGGTCGCGATAGAGGCCGATGTGGCCGACCTTTGCGGCGGGCACCATCTCCAAAACGCCCTCCACCATGCCGAGGCCCGCGCGGAGGATCGGCACAAACGCCAGTTTGCGGCCCGCGATCACCTTTGTGGTCGCCTCGCCCATCGGCGTATCGATGTGCACCTCTTCGAGCGGAAGATCGCGCGTCGCCTCATAGCACATCAGCATGGCGATCTCGCCCACCAGCTCGCGGAATTCCTTGGAGCCCGTGTTCTTATCGCGCAAAAACGTAAGCTTGTGCTGAATCAGCGGATGGTCCATAACAAAAACCTGATTTTCCATTTGACTTCCCCCATTTATATTCTGTGATGAATAACGTCCTACAGGAAAACAGCGCCGCCATTTGCGCTGCCCAACAGCCTTTTCCAGCGCTTTTTACAGTTCCCCGCGCTCGATCGAGGCGATCTCATCGATTCTTCTCTGGTGGCGGCCGCCCTCAAACTCCGTCGAGAGGAAAATTTTCGCCAGCTCCACGGCCTTTTGCTCGTCGATCACCCGTCCGCCCATGCAGAGGACATTCGCGTTGTTGTGGCGGCGGGTCATCTCCACACTGTACGGGTCGGAACACACCGCTGCGCGGACGCCCTTCACCTTATTCGCGGCCATGCTCATGCCGATGCCCGTGCCGCAGCACAGGATGCCGCATTCGCCCTCGCCGTTTGCCACGCCGTGCGCCACCTTTGCGGCGATGGGCGCGTAATCGATGGATTCCGTATCGAACGTACCGAAGTCCTTACAGGCGATGCCGTTCTGCTCCAGATGGTTTTTAATCGCGTCCTTCAACCCGACGCCGCCGTGATCGGCTCCCAACAAAATCATCAAATTCCTTCTTTCTTTCTTCTATCAGGCGACCTTTACGGAGAACTGCGGCGTTGGGTCCCCGCCCTTTGGGGTGGCGTAGACATAGGTCTGCGCACCGGAGGCGTTCGCCGCGGCCGTCACCGCATAGATCGCGTAATTGCCGGAGGTCTTTGCCAGTTTGACGCCCACCGCGCCGTTGCCCGTGCTCACGTTGGGCAGGACCAGCGCGCCGGGGTTGGTATAAGTCAGCTTAAAATAGTAGGTCTGCCCCGGATTCAGGGTCAACTGGCCGCTGGTATCGCATGTATACAGGCTGCCCTGTACCGTCAGCGGGAATTTTGCGGTCTTTCCGCTCTCTGTGATGATCTCAACCTGAGTGCTCCCCGCTTTCAGGCCCTCCAACTGGAAGTAATACGAGCCGTCCGCATCGGTACGGACCAGCTTTACACTGGCCACGGTGCTATCCGCGGGCTTGGCAACGACAATCTGGTTCGGGGAGGCCTGCACCTTGAATACATAGGTGGAACCCTTTTTGCAGGTGTAAGAGGAGGTGTCCACGGTCAGCACCGTATTGGCGCGGTATTTCGTCTCCATCTGGGAGACAAACTGCTTCCAGTCCACATTGTCCAGGATCGTGCTGTACGCTGGGGACGGAAGATGCTCCCAATCCTTGTGCTGGTTCTCCGTGTTCCCGGCCTTCATATCGCTGGTCAGCAGCATATCGGCGGAATACTGGCCGGGCTGGTCGGGCGCGCCGTCGTCCCACGTGACGTCCACATGGTACCATGCGCCGTCGAGCTGCACCGCGTTCCAGGCGTGGTTCATGGAGTCGCTCTCCACGATCACGCACGGGATGCCCAATTGCTGCATCAGCAGTTCAAACGCGAGGGAATAGCCCTGGCAGACCGCCTTGCGCTTCACCAGCGCGCCATAGGCCGTATAGGAATCCCGCGGGATCGAGCCCGTCTGGTAGTTTTCATAGTCATAGGCGCAGGTCAAGGCAAGGTAGTTGTGCACCTGCACCACCTTTTCCGCCGCCGTCATATTCGGGTTGATGCAGGAGAGCGCCGCCTGCATCGATTTGGTCAGTTCCTCTTTCATGCGCTGCACGGTTGCGCGGTCATAGGTGTTGCGCGGGATCATATCGACCACGACGCCGCTCTTGCTGGCGTGGTACGTGCAGCCCTCCACATAGAAGAGCCACGGGTCCTCCCGCAGGATCGCGTCATACAGGTCGGAGAACTGCTGCTCGGTCATCTGGTATTGGCTGAGCTGGACCGTTTCGCTCATATCGGACAATCCCTTGTGAATGGTGGATTTTGCCTGTTCCAACAGGATGTCCGACGTCTGCTGCACGGCGGCCTGTGTTGCGGCGGACGGCTCGGTCTGCGCAAAGGCGGCCGGCCCCCAGCTGGACGCCAACAGGACAGCGGCCAAAAGGGCGCCGATGATTCGTTTTGCTCTCATGAATGTTCCCTTTCCGGCTGCACCTGGGCAGCCTGCCGTTTTTTCAGTTCCCGCTCCGCCTGCGGCATCCGCAGATAGACCGGGGCCAAAGCCGCAGCAGTCAGGGTTTTCCCCTGTTCGAACAGGTCCTTTGCACCCTCCGCAACCCCCCAAGCGCGTTGGTACAAGAGCGGCTCCGGCGGCAATTTTGCGCCAGCTGCCCGCAATCGTTCATTATTATAGCACAATTTTGCGCCGTCACCAACCAAAAACAGCGGATTTTCCCGTTTCATATCCTCCAATTCCGCCGCAAGGTCCGCAATGGAAAGCGCACGGTCCTCCGTGAGGCGGGTCAGCGCCCCATCCTTTGCCAGGAACAGCGCATTATACACCTGCGCGCACCGCGCATCCATCACCGCGCAGATCACACAGTCCAGGTGCGCCAGATTGTGCGCCATGGCTTCCAGCGTGGAAACGCCCGCACAGGGCTTGCCCTGCGCCATGGCGAGGCCCTTGATACTCGCCACGCCGATGCGCACCCCGGTAAAGGAGCCCGGCCCGGCGGACACCGCAAACAGGTCGATGCTTTCCAGCGGCACGCGCGCGCAGTCCAGCACGCCGCCGATCATCGGCATCAACGTCTGGCTGTGCGTCAGGCGCGTATTCGTAAAAAATTCCCCCAGCAGCCTGCCATCCTCCACGATGGCCGCGGACGCGGCGCCTGCCGAGGAGTCAATCGCAAGAATTCTCAAACAATCATCCCTTCCATGTTCAGTCCGTCGATCTGGAACACCCGTTCGTCCTCGGCCGCGCCCCGTGAAATCGCAATGCGCACGGCGTCCTCCGGCAGGGCGTTTTCGATGTTTTCACTCCACTCGATCACCAGCACGCCGCCGCCTTCCAGGTAGTCGAAGAAGCCGGTGGAATAGAGATCGTCCCAGCCGTCCACACGGAACATGTCGAAGTGGTAGATGGGCATCCGCCCATGGTATTCGTGTACCAGCGCAAAGGTGGGGCTGGAAACGCCCCCCTCCACGCCGAGGCCCCGCGCCAAACCGCGCGTCAGGGCCGTCTTTCCCATGCCCATGCCGCCGAACAGCGCGAGCACTTCGCCCCCCGAGAGCCGCCGGGCAATCTGTTCCCCCAGCGCTTCCGTCTCCCGCGGGGAATGGGTTGTATAGGTCAAAACGCTCACCTCAGAATAAACCAGAAATTTTGCCGGACCCGTCCACGTCGATCCGCTCCGCGGCGGGGACCTTGGGCAGTCCGGGCATGGTCATGATGTCGCCCGCATAGGCCACCACAAAGCCCGCGCCGTTGGAAAGGCGCAGGTCGCGGATGGTGATCCGGAAGCCCGCGGGCCGCCCCAGCAGCGCCGCGTTGTCGGAAAGGGAGTACTGCGTCTTTGCAATACAGACCGGCAGGGCGTCCCCGCCCAGGGCCGCAATCTCCCGCATCGCCTTTTCCGCCTGCGCCGTGTAGGTCACGCCGTCCGCGCCGTAGATCTCCTTCGCAATTGTCTCAATTTTTTCCCGGATGGACAGGCCGCTTTCGTAGATCGGATGGAAATCAGACGGTTGTTCCGCCGCCTCGCACACCTTGCGGGCCAGCTCCATACCGCCCTCGCCGCCCTTGGCGAACACCTCGCTGAGCGCAAAATCCGCGCCGTTTTCCTTGCAGAAGCGCTCGATATAGGAAAGCTCCGCGTCCGTGTCCGTGCCGAACCGGTTGATCGCCACGACGACCGGCACGCCGTACTTGCGCATGTTCTGAATATGCGCCCCCAGGTTGACGATGCCCTTTTCCAGGGCTTCCAGGTTTTCTTTGCCCGTCTCAGCCTTGGGCACGCCGCCGTTGTACTTGAGCGCGCGCGCCGTGGCGACCACCACCACCGCGCTCGGCTTGAAGCCCGCCAGGCGGCACTTGATGTCAAAAAATTTCTCTGCGCCGAGGTCGGAGCCGAAGCCCGCCTCCGTGATGCAGTAGTCCGCCAGCTTGAGTGCCAGACGCGTGGCGCGCACGGAATTGCAGCCGTGGGCGATATTGGCGAACGGGCCGCCGTGCATGACGGCGGGCGTCCCCTCCAGCGTCTGCACCAGATTGGGGTTGATGGCGTCGCGCAGCAGCGCGGCCATGGCGCCCTGCGCTTTCAGATCCCTGGCGTAGACCGGTTCGCCGTCCAGGTTGTAAGCGACCAGGATCTTCCCCAGGCGTTCCTTCAGATCCTCGCTGTCGGCGGCCAGGCAGAGGATCGCCATAACCTCGCTGGCCACCGTAATGATGAATCCATCCTCGCGCGGGACGCCGTTCATCTTGCCGCCGAGCCCCACGATGACATTCCGCAGGGCGCGGTCGTTCATATCCAGGCAGCGCTTGATGAGCACGCGGCGCTGGTCGATGCGCAGCGTGTTCCCCTGCTGCAAATGGTTGTCGAGCATCGCGCACAGCAGGTTGTTGGCCGCTGTGAGCGCATGCATATCCCCTGTAAAATGCAGGTTGATGTCCTCCATCGGCACCACCTGCGCATAGCCGCCGCCCGCGGCGCCACCCTTCACGCCGAACACCGGCCCGAGGGACGGCTCGCGCAAAGCGATGATCGCCTTTTTGCCGATCTTCGCCATGGCCTCGCCAAGCCCCGCCGTGGTGGTGGTCTTTCCTTCGCCCGCGGGCGTCGGATTGATCGCCGTCACAAGGATCAGTTTGCCGTCTTTTTGGTCCTTCAAGCGGCTGTAAAGCGCATCGTTCAGCTTCGCTTTATAGCGCCCATACGGCTCCAGTTCTTCTTCTGCAATGCCGAGCGCGGTGGCAATCTCTGCGATGGGTTTCATTTTTGTCTGCTGGGCAATCTCAATATCTGTCAGCATTCCCATTCTCCTTTTCAAAATGGCGCGGCTTTTCCGTCCTGCCGCGATTCCATTCATACAATTATTGAAATTATACCACAAGTGTGCAAGGGAGAAAAGGGATAACGAACAGTTTCGCGCGTCGACTTCTTATTTGGGATATGTTATAATGTTCTCACGCCGTGACCGGAAATCGAAGATTCCCGACGGCTGAGAGAACATTGAAATCGTAACCTTGTAACGAATTCCTGCTGCGGCCAAACCGGTTTACTTGTTCTGTCTCTTGACGATTTTTTGCTTGTTATAATAACCTCACGCCGTAACCGGAAATCAGAGATTCCCGACGGCTGAGAGAACATTGAAATCGTAACCTTGCGGCGGGCTTATACATTGTACAACCTTTTGGCCTGCTTTGTTGCCAAACTTTTACCGCACGTTATAATAACCTCACGCCGTGACCGGAAATCGAAGATTCCCGACGGCTGAGAGAACATTGAAATAGGGAACTTTGTGCAGGCTTCTATATGGTGCAACCGGTTTCCCCATTCAGTGACTTTCGCTTTTCTGCACGTTATAATAACCTCACGCCGTAACCGGAAATCGGAGATTTCTGACGGCTGAGAGAACATTGAAATTGTGGACTTGCGGCGGGCTTTTCTATTGTGCAACCGGTTTACCCGTCCGGTGACTTTCGCTCTTCTGCACGTTATAATAACCTCACGCCGTGACCGGAAATCAGAGATTCCCGACGGCTGAGAGAGCATTGAAATTGTGGGCTTGCGGCGGGCTTTTCTATTGTGCAACCGGTTTACCCAATTTCTTTTTTTGCCTTGTTTTCATGTTATAATAACGATCATATTACATATTTATTTTTCCGCACGGGTCCCCGGCGGAACCAAAGGAGTTTTTCATTATGTGGATTTTAGAGCAATACCGGGAAGCTGGGCATTTTTTCCGCGAAAAGCTGTCAAAACTGTTTGTGACCCTGTGCATCTGCTTTGTGGTCCTGTGCGCCGTCTCCGGCGTCCTGTTGGCTTTCAGTGGAGATGCGCTCACGGAATTTGTGGAGCAGATTGTTTCCAGCTTTGCGGATAAGGGCCTGTTCGAAGATGGGGGCATCTCTTTTTGGAATCTCCTGTGGAACAACCTCTCGGCCTCGCTGTTCTCCGTCCTTCTGGGCTGCATCCCGTTCCTCTTCCTGCCTGTATGGCCGATTCTCTCCAACGCGGTCATTCTTGGCGCGTTGGGCGCGCTCTATCAGAATACCGGCATCGGGCTTACCGCCTATTTCGTCGGCATCCTGCCGCACGGGATTTTTGAACTGCCCGCCCTGCTGCTCTCCTTCTCGCTCGGCCTGTATCTGTGCTGGGCGCTCACCAGCAAAATCTGCGGGCGGAAAGAGCGCTCCTTCAAGCAGGCGTTCTGCCATGCCGCGCGCCTCTATCTGCTGGTGGTTCTGCCGCTGCTCCTTGCCGCCGCCGTAATGGAGACCTTTGTAACGCCGCTGTTGCTGGGGACGTTCATGGGCGCATAAAGCGGCCCGTGAAATCCCTTTGCAGCGTGGAACCGGCCGGTAGAAAAGCATCCTGCATCTTTTGCTTTTACACGGGTTCTCCCCTTCACAATGGCAATGCATTTCCGCATACTTCCCGCTTGGAGATCGAGCCTCTTACAAAATATTCCCGCTATTTCCCAGGCAAATCCGTTTGCATGTTCCCCATGCTTCCTTAAGATTTCTTTAAGAAATCAATCTGGTTTTTTGTAAGGACTCTCCCCTATCATAAAGACACGGACAAAACTTTGGGTAAAAAGGACTTGAGATTATGAACGAAGGCAGTATTCTGGTGGTGGACGACGACCGCGAGATCGTGCGCTCCATCGCAATCCACCTGGAAAAAGAAGGGTATTCGGTGATCTGCGCCTATAACGGTCTGGAAGCGCTCGACATGGTGATGAGCCATCAGGTGTGCCTCATCATCATCGACGTCATGATGCCAAAGATGGACGGCCTCTCGGCCATCATGAAGATCCGGGAAAAACGCAACCTCCCGATCATCGTGCTTTCCGCCAAGAGCGAGGACACCGACAAAATCCTCGGCCTCTCCATGGGCGCGGACGACTACGTGACAAAGCCCTTCAATCCGATGGAGCTGGTCGCGCGCGTGCGCTCCCAGCTGCGCCGGTATACCAGCCTTGGAGACATCCATGCGCAGCAGGGGAACAACGTCATCGTGAACGGCCGCCTGAGCTACAACACGGAGGAGCATGTGCTCACCGCCGACGGCGAACCTGTCAAGCTGACCGCCACGGAGACCAAAATCATCGACCTGTTCATGCGGAACATCGGGCGCATTTTCCCCGCTGAGGAGATTTATCGCCGCGTTTGGAACGAGCCCGCTTTTTCCGCTGAAAATACCGTCATGGTCCACATCCGCCGCATCCGTGAAAAAATCGAACTCAACCCAAAGGAGCCCGAATATTTAAAGGTGGTATGGGGTATTGGATACAAAATTGAAAAAAAGTAAGGCGATCATCAGCCTGGTCAGCTTTTTCCTCAGCATCGGGATTCTGACCGCCACCGCTCTGTTCGGTATCTCCTTTCTGCTGAACTACGACGACGCCATGCGGTATGTCGACGACCTGCGGCAGGAGGACTATCAGGATACCAATGCGTTCCGGAAAGAAGTGGGGCAAACGCTCGATCGGATTTTACAAACCCTGGCGCAGCCTGCTGACGAGGAACAGGAGGCCACCGCCTACTACAACCCTTACGACGAACGCATCTATTACTATTATGGCAGCGACGAATCCTTCGGCCTGGGCCGGGATACCGCCCGCAACCTGCTGTATCAGGCGGGGTCCGTGGCCAATCCGGCCGCGTATACAAACGACACGGAAAACCGGGATCTCTTCACCGGCCCCCTGCCGGATGGGTATAATTTCCGCCTGATTTTTGGCGGCGAGAAGATATCCATCGAAAAGAACGGCCGGATGGTGGACGTCTACGGGGACGGCTTCTACCGCAGCAATTCGGGCATGTGGGATGTGCCGGGCTACGAAAACATGGCTGCAAACGCCAGTTTCAAGGACCTGCGCGTCTGCCTGGTTGCGCGGGAAGCCCCGGTGGAGCCGGTGCAGGGTTACAGCGCGCTGTATGAAATCACCCAGCGCGGCAGCGATATGGAGCTGTTCCTGCGCATCTGGGCATGTGTCATCGTCGTATCCGTCGTGCTGCTGATCCTCGCGTTCCTCTGGCGAAAGGAACGCCGGGAACTGAGCCGGCAGATTGCCGCACGGACCGCAACCGTCTATTTTGAGTGGAAAATTGTGCTCACCATTTTTGTGTTGGTTTTCAGCATCGGATTTGTCAGTAGCGAGGTTCCGCTCAACGTGGTCCTCTTCCTGCTTTCCCTGCCCGGCTATTATCTTCTGGCGGTGGATCTGCGTTATAATCGTGGGAACTGGCGGCACAACGTCGTCAACGAGGCCTTGCACCGCCGGGATGCGCACCGCAAAGCGTTGGAGCAGAAGATGCCGTTGGAGCGCCGCCTGCTTGAACGTTGGGACGATTTCATCAAATGCGAATCGATCACGCTCGGCGCCGGGCTGGTCCTCAGCATTTTGACGGCTGGCATTCTAGCCCCGTTCACCATTGCGTTGATGATCTATTTTGCCCACCGCTACAGCAGGCTGCACCGTCAGCTTGCCGGGGACCTGGGGCGGCTGACCACGCAGATCGCCGCTGTGCAGCAGGGCGGCAACACTGCTCCCCTGCTTTTGCCGCAGGACTCCGACCTCCGCGAGGCCGCGCAGGCGCTCAATGACATTGAGCACGGGATCAGCACCGCTGTGGAGGAACGCGTCAAAAGCGAGAGGATGAAGGTGGAACTCATCACCAACGTGTCCCACGACATTAAGACGCCGCTCACCTCCATCATCAGCTATCTGGACCTGCTCAAGCAGGAGGACGGCCTTCCCGAGGACGTAAAGGACTATATCAAGGTCCTGGACGAAAAGTCCCAGCGCTTAAAGAACATGATCCAGGACATTTTCGACGTGAGCAAGGCGGCCAGCGGCAATATCGACCTGCAAATGGAGCAGCTCGACCTTGGGAAGCTGATTCAGCAGACGCTGGCGGACATGGACGAGGCGATCGACGCCGCCCAGCTGTTGTTCCGCGTGGACATTCCCGAAGAGCCTGTGACCATCATGGCGGACGGCAGGCGCCTTTACCGCGTGTTCCAAAACCTGATTTCCAACGCGCTGCGCTATTCCCTGGAGGGGACGCGCGTATTCGTCTCCCTTACGGTCAGGGACGGCGCGGCCTGCGTTTCGCTTAAGAACATCTCCCGATATGAGCTCGACCCCACGGTGGACATCACCGAGCGCTTTGTCCGTGGCGACGCCGCCCGTACAACCGCTGGAAGCGGGCTGGGGCTTTCCATTGCAAAGAGCTTTACCGAGGCCTGCGGCGGAGAATTCTCCGTCCAGATCGACGCCGATCTCTTTACGGCGCTCGTAAAATTCCCGCTTTCCTGAACCGATCCTGTAAACGCCGTCTGGAACAAATCCTCCGGACGGTGTTTTCTTGTGTTTTTTCTGTAACGATTTGTTTATTGTGGATTCAAATTTGCTATGCTATAATAATAATAAAGTAGCCTTATATCGGTTGACTACAGCAATTTTCGCGGCCGTGCCGCGATTTCTTTGTTTTCAGGGACGGGGCCCTGGGGGCTCTTTGACGGCTGTGGACCGCATCAAATATAAGAGGTAGATAAATGGAGAGATTGGGAAAGTCTTTTTTGGATTATTTTAAGCGGGCGGACAAGTTCCTGTGGCTGGTGATGCTGGCGATTTCAGCTTTCAGCCTTTTGCTCTTAAAAACGGTTCCTTCCCCCGCGGGGAAGCGCCCGTATTTTGTCACACAGCTGATGGCCATGGTCATCGGCTACGTCGGGGCCTGGCTGATTACGTTGATCGATTACCGCGATATGTCGAACCTATGGTATCTGGTCGCAGGCTTCTGCATCTTCTTGCTGATTTATACGCATTTTTTTGGCAAAGCGGTTCAAAACTCGGGCGGCATCAACGCGCGGGCTTGGATCAGCCTTCCCGGGCTGGGAACCTTCCAGCCCTCGGAGCTGGTGAAAATCGGGTTTATCCTGACGTTTTCCAAACACCTTTCTGTTTTAAAAGAGCGCGGCCTGCTGACGCATTTCCTGCACGTGGTGCTCTTGGGCTTCCATGCGCTGATCCCCGTCGCCGTGATGTTCCAATTACAGGGCGACGCGGGCTCCGCCGCGATCTTCTTTTGCATGTTCCTCGCCATGAGCTTCGGCGCGGGCGTTCAGCTCCGCTATTTTGCCGGCCTGTTCGCCGCAATCGGCGCGGCGTTTCCGCTGGTCTGGAAATACCTGCTGGACGATTACCAGAAGGACCGCTTTACCATCTTTCTGCACCCGGAAAGCGACCCCACCGGCAAAGGCTTACAGCAATTGCAGGGAAAAATCTCCATCGGCAGCGGGCAGCTCTGGGGCCGGGGGCTCTTTTCGCCGGATTCCCGCGTGCAAAAGGGCAGCGTCCCGGTGCAGCAGAGCGACTACATTTTTTCCGTCGCCGGGGAGCAGCTCGGCTTTATCGGCTGCATGCTGATTATCGTGCTGCTGTTCCTGCTGCTGATCCGCACCATCCATATCGCCCGCCACGCCACGGAGCCCCTCGGCAGCTGCATCTGTTTCGGCTTTTTTGGCATGATCGCCTCGCAGATGGCATTTAACCTGGGGATGTGCCTGAACCTCTTCCCCGTCATGGGCGTGACGCTTCCATTTTTCAGCGCGGGCGGCTCTTCCGCCGCGTGCCTCTATTTTGGCTTTGGCCTGGTGCAGTGCGTGGCTATGCACAAGATCAACATGGACATTGTTAAAATCCATACCTGACGGTTCCGGCACATGCCCGATATGCGCGTATTCTCTCCTTTGACATGGCAACACCTCCTGATGCAGAAAAAGCTGCACCAGGAGGTGTTTTGTTTGACCGCCGGTTTTCCTGGTTTGGTTTACAGGCAACGCCGGAGGGCCCTCTCGCTTCCCAACGCATCCTCCAAATGGGGAATCGCTCTGTTGCCGCCGGTGCATTTTCTGGGATCATCGCGTAAAACGCGCCCCCGGACAGAAGCTGCTCTGTCCGGGGGCGTATTTTATTTTGCCCATTTCTCGGAAGCGCCCCTTTGCAGCTTCCCGCCCCTGAAC